>JAUXEE010000289.1 GCA_030618065.1 Gemmatimonadota bacterium | reverse complement strand
GGCAAGCCGGTGGGAATGGGCGGATCCCTTGGGCGAAAAGAGGCTACCGGATACGGGGTCATTTTCACCGTTCGGGAAGCCCTCAAGGAGTTGGGAATCCGAGCCGGAGACACCACGGCCTCGGTCCAGGGGTTCGGGAACGTCTCCCAGTTCGCCATCGAGCTGTACAACCAGATCGGTGGTACGGTGACCTGCGTGTCCTCCTGGGACCAGGACGGCCAGACGAGCTACGCGTTCAGAAAGTCCACGGGCGTCGACCTGAAAGAGCTGATTGGGGTCACCGATCGGTTCGGCGGCATCGACAAGGACAAGGCCCGGGACTTGGGATACGAGATGCTTCCTGGCGGAGATTGGCTCGAGCAGGAGGTGGACATCCTCATTCCTGGGGCCCTGGAGAACCAGATCAACGAAGACACCGTGGGCGGAATCTCCGGGAGGGTGAAGCTCATCGCTGAGGGTGCGAATGGGCCGACCTCTCCAGAGGCGGACAGAGTGCTGCATCAAAAGGACGTCTTCGTCATTCCCGACCTCCTGGCGAACGCCGGGGGTGTCACTTGCAGCTACTTCGAGCAGGTCCAGAGCAATTCAAACTATTACTGGGAACAGGACGAGGTTCTTGCCAAACTCGACCTGGCAATGACGTCGGCCTTCATCAACGTGAGCGACGTCGCGAGAAGGCAGAACCTCTTCATGCGGGACGCGGCATACGTGATCGCCGTTGACCGGGTGGCGGCGGCTTGCCATGACCGGGGTTGGCTGTAGGCAGGGTTTCCATGAGGGACCCGATCCTGCCCTTCGACCGGAGTTTCTTCGAATCGGAAGAGGTCATCTCCCGGATCGGCTCGGGATCGCTGGGAGGCAAAGCTCAGGGCCTGGCCGTTATCAGGGAGATGCTTTCCTCAGAATTCACTGACGAGGGGCCGTTGGGGATTTCGGTGGGAATCCCGAGGCTTGTGGTCATCGCCACGGACGCCTTCGATGCCTTCATGGAGAGGAATGAACTCTATGAGGTCGCCCTCTCCGACCTCTCCGATGACCGAATCGCTCATACGTTCCAGAAGGCCGATCTTCCGACCGAGATCCTGGGGGATCTTCGGGGGTTGATCAGGGGAGTCCACACGCCGCTGGCCATTCGCTCTTCCTCCCTTCTCGAAGATGCCCTCTATCGCCCCTTCGCCGGGGTCTACGAAACGAAGATGATCCCCAACAACCAGCCTGACTCCGACTCCCGGTTTCAGAAGCTGGTCGAGGCCATCAAGTTCGTGTACGCCTCCACCTTTCTCAGTGGCGCCAAGGCTTACCGAAGGGTGATCGGTGAGTCCGACCTGGACGAGAAGATGGCGGTGATGATCCAGGAGGTCGTGGGGGAGCGTAATGATGACCGGTTCTATCCCCACATTTCGGGAGTGTGTCGATCGTACAGCTATTATCCCACGGGGAGATCGCGGCCGGAGGAGGGTGTGGTGAACCTCGCCCTGGGCCTGGGGAAGACGATCGTGGACGGTGGAGTGTGCTGGTCCTACTGCCCAGCCCACCCTATGGCCCCACCTCCTTTCGGCTCGGTCTCGCAGATGCTCAACGAAACCCAGGCACGCTTCTGGGCGGTGAACATGGGCAAGCCCCCAGCCTTCGATCCAATAGCCGAGACGGAGTACCTCATCGAGGGCGACCTGAGCGAAGCCGAGGGTGACGGAACCCTACGGTATCTGGCCTCTACCTATGACGGTGCGTCGGACCGACTCGTGCCCGGCATGGGGCGTGTGGGTCCACGGGTGCTGGACTTTGCCCTCCTTCTCCAGTTTCGGGAGTTCCCCCTCAATGACCTCGTGGTCTCCCTTCTTTCCGTGAGCGAGGAGGCTCTCGGAACCGACGTGGAAATCGAATTCGCCATGACCCTCCCCAACGGCCCCCGGCAGCGGCCGCGCCTTGGATTCCTCCAGGTGCGTCCCATGGTGGCACCCGACGAGGAGGTGAACATCGAGGCGGAGGATCTGTCGAATCCCGGGGTGATCGTCGCCACCGACCGGGCCATGGGTAACGGTGTCGTGGATACCATCAGGGATGTGGTATACGTGAAACCGGACGTATTCGAATCCAGGCATACCCGGACCATCGCGACGGAGATCGAGGCGCTGAACCGCCAGTTGGTGAACGAAGCGCGCCCCTACCTTCTCATAGGCTTCGGCCGGTGGGGCAGCTCGGATCCGTGGCTGGGGATTCCCGTCATCTGGAGCCAGGTGAGCGGAGCGAAGGCCATCGTCGAGGCCACCCTTGAAAAGATGAACGTGGAACCGAGCCAAGGGTCTCACTTTTTTCATAACCTATCGAGCTTTCAAATCAGCTATTTCACTGTGCGTCACGGACGAGGAGTGGGGATAGACTGGGAATGGTTGGCCACCGAAGAGGCCATGTCGGAGACGGAGTTGGTGCGGCACCTTCGTCTCTCCGAACCTCTTTTGGTTCGGGTGGATGGGAGAAGCGGAAGGGGTCTCATCACGAGCATGCGGGTGCAAGAAGACGGTAAGACAACGGGCAGAGAGGATGCGGAGAAGGCATGAAAGATACGGAGAGTTCGCTCCCAGAGGAGAAAGCTCTTAGAGCCCTCCAGGAGCGTGCCAAGGAACTCAACTGTCTCTATCGGATCGACGAGATTCTGGGTCGGTTCGACGAACCCAGCGACGAGTTCTTCACCGAGATCGTCGAGGCGATCTCTCCAGGCTGGCAGTACCCGGAATCTTGCCACGCCACCCTCAACATCTTCGGGCGGGAGTATGGAAGGGAGGGGCTCCGAGAGTTGCCTTGGGTGCAGGCAGCGCCCATCAGGGTTCGAAAGGAAGTCTTCGGAGAGATCTCCGTTTTTTACTCCAAGGATCATCCTGAGGCTGACGAAGGCCCCTTTCTGGTCCAGGAAAGGAAACTCCTGGACACCATTGCGGATCGAATTGGAATCCATATCACGGAGTGGCTAGCTCGCGGAAAGGAAGAATGGGATACCACCCAAGATCAGGCGGGACCCAAGGACGGACGAAGGTGGTTACCCATCATCGGATTCCTCAAGCGCACCGACCCGGTTCTCCTGGAGCGCGTTACACGCAAGATGCTTAACCACCTCGGTTGGCGGGGTGTGGGAGAGGCGGAGAGGCTCTTGCCGCGGCGCCTCCCCGGGGCCAAGGAAGACAGCAATGGGGAAAACAACCAGCCAATGGCCAGGGTTGCCCCGGGGCATGCCAGGACACCCACCGACGAGGTCTTCAGGATTGCCGCCGTCAACTGTTCCGAGGAGGAGATCCTGGGGTTGCTGGAGTCCTGGATCAACGAAGACAAGTTGGGCGCCCTCGTGTACATGCTGGAGAGGCAGGGCTCCTCTTTGGCGGAAATCGGCGAAGCCCTCAGCCGTTTCCATAAATCTGGACTGGGAGAATCAGATCTGTCCGAATCCGCCCAGATGATGCTGCGGGTCCCATTACTGAGACGGTATCTCACGGATAAGATCGACTACATCAATATC
>JAUXEE010000294.1 GCA_030618065.1 Gemmatimonadota bacterium | reverse complement strand
CGCACACAGTAGGAATTCATGCTTTCGCCATAACGGAGGGCATCCACCGCCAAGGCCTTGTGCAGCTCCTTGCCAACTCTGATAACGAATTTCCCTGAATATTCTCTTCCCGCAGTGGCTGTGGGCAGAGGCTCTCCGTCCTGCTGATATATCTCAACCCATTCTCCCACCGTCTGGCAGAGTTCCTTATAGACCTTGGCTTCGTCGTCGCCGTGAATCCCTCCGAGCATCAGCGTGGGGCAGGTGCCCACGTAACACTGGTCTTCCTCCGACCACTCAACAATCTTGAGGTACTTATCGCTCGCTTTCATCTGTCCACCTCCCGAAGAACCTCTTCCACTTCTCGCTCTTGATATCGCTTCACGTCATCCGAAGCATTGCCGCTGAGGGTGACCTTCGCACCGGAAGAATGAGTGAAGTTGCGGTGATTGCCCCTGCCTCCGCGATTCACGAATCCAGCCTTCTTTAGCTCGCGAATGAGTTCTCTGATCTTCTTGGGCATAAGAATATGATACTATCTTAGTACTATGTTGTCAAAGTAGCGACCGGCAGGTTGGGGTGAAGGTGCCTGGTCTGGCAACCTGATCATCATGGGGAGAAGGCTTGGGCGAAACGATGACCTGAGGAGCCCCCCACCTCCCATGCAACCCTTGAGGCCGAATCTCCGTCCAATCCACTATACTGATCTGTTCAGGTGAACGGGTCCGAACAGTCAAAACCCTGGAGCCCTCATGTCGCCGTCGTCCGGAAGCAACCTCTACGGGAACCTGGATCTTCTGGTTCTCCGGACCCTACAGGTGGAAGGGTCCGCCCACGGCCTCGGCGTTCTGGACGCAATCCAACGGCACTCGGCCGGAGGCATCGAGGTGGAGGACGGCGCCCTCTATCGGTCCCTCCACCGCCTGGAAGATCGGGGACTCCTCTCGGCGGAGTGGCGCACCAGTGACAAGAATCGGCGGGCGAAGTTCTACTCCCTGAACCGGGCTGGAAGGAAAGAGCTGGCCGAGGCCAGAAAGGAATGGGAACGCCATACCCGTGCCGTGGGCCGAGTCCTGGGGCTGGACTGGGACGGTGCGTCGTGAGGCGCCGGGACGGTTCGAAAAGGTTCTTCCGGCTTAGCGAGTTTCGCCGGCACATCGAGGAAGAGGTCGAGGACGAACTCCGCTTCCACATGGAGGGTCTGGCGGAGCGATTCCATAGGGAAGGCATGGACGAGGAGGAAGCGTGGGACGCGGTCATGGCCCGTTTCCCGGATCTGGAAGCCGTCCGGGCGAAGCTGATCGCAAGCGGAAACCGCCGCCAGCGCCGGACCCGCTCCCGACTCTTCCTGCGGGGATGGATGCAGGACCTCCGCCTCAGCCTCAGACTCCTCCGCAAGAGGCCCGAATTCGCCGGTGTAGTCACACTCACCCTGGCCCTGGGCATCGGCGCAAACACCGCGGTGTTCGCCGTCGTGGACGGTGTTCTACTGGAACCTCTCCCCTTCCCCGAGCCGGACCGTCTCGTGGTGCTGTGGGAGACCGACCAGGAGGACGGGGAATTCGACATCCCCTGGTCCTTCCCAGATGTCCGTGATGTAGCGGCCGAGGCCCAGGGCCTCCAGGGAATAGCCGGGTACTCCTGGCTGGACGAGACGCTCACCGGCCTTGGAGACCCCGAGTTGGTCTATGCCGTGGGCGTCACTACAGGCCTGTTGGAGATCTTTGGCACCCCACCGGTTCTGGGCAGGGACATCCGGCCCGAGGAGGCCCTCCCCGGTGCACGCCGGGTAGTGGTGGTGTCCCATCGGTTCTGGACCGGACGCCTGGAGGGTGACCCAGGGGCGGTGGGGCGGACCCTCCATCTCTCCGGACTCCCATACGAGATCGTAGGGGTGGCCCCGGAGGGGTTCGGCTTCCCCAGTCGAGC
This sequence comes from Gemmatimonadota bacterium, assembly GCA_030618065.1. GTDB lineage: Bacteria > Gemmatimonadota > Gemmatimonadetes > Longimicrobiales > Gaopeijiaceae > JABDNZ01. The sequence continues at coordinate 1,525 of JAUXEE010000294.1, read as the reverse complement.
CGACTTCTGGGTCGGGGGGCAGTGGGCAGAGGAGTCCCACCCCCGCAACTGGCACTTTCTGAGAGCCGTGGGTCGCCTCTCCACCGACGGTACCCTATCCCGAGCCCAGGCGGAGCTCAGCGGGATCGCCGCCCGCCTGGAGGAGGAGCTCCCCGAGTCGAACAGGGGTCGGGGTATCTACATCGAGTCCCTGACCCGATCCACAGTGGGGGACGCGCGGACAGGCCTCTTTGTGCTCCTGGGCGCCGTGGGCATGGTCCTCCTCATCGCCTGCGCCAACGTGGCCAATCTCCTTCTCGCCCGCGGCTCGACCAGGGTGAGCGAGATGGCCGTGAGGTCCACGCTGGGAGCCTCCAGAGGAGCCCTCATCCGGCAACTGGTCACGGAGAGCGCCGTCTTGGCGGCAGTGGGAGGCGGAGTGGGCCTCCTCATCGCCTCGGTGGGACTGCGCGCCCTCAAGTCGCGTTCCCCCGGCCGCCTCCCTCGCATGGACAACGTGGCCATGGACGCCACCGTCTTTCTCTACGCGGCCGGGATCGCCCTCCTTGTGGCCCTGGTCTTCGGAGTCCTGCCGGCACTCAGTCTGAGTCGCACCCCCATCGCCTCGGCCATCCGGAAGACTACGGCGTTGAGCAGACGGTGGGTTTCTACAGAACGTTGGAGGAAAGGATCGCCGCACTGCCCGGCGTCCGTGCCGTGGGAATGAACTCCGGTAGCCCGCTGGGTCGAACCCACAGCACCATCCACTTCACCATCCCCGGCCAACCGGAGCCGGCCCCGGGAGAGGAACCCGTGTGGCTGGTACGGATGGCCACTCCGGGGTATTTCGCCAGCATGGGAATTCCCATCCTTCGGGGTCGACGCATCGAACCCTCCGACGGGCCCGGGGACCAGCAGGTTGTGGTCATCAGCCAAACCGCAGCGAATCAGTACTGGCCCGATGAGGACCCGCTGGGCCAGCAAATCCTCATGGACGAGGAAGATCCGCCCTGGACCATCGAGGGCGTGGGAGACGACGTCCGGTCTCTGGACGTCACCACGGTGGTTGAGCCGGAAGCCTATTTCCCCCACGCCCAATGGAGCCGAAACACCATGACGGTTGAGGTTCTCCAGGCAGGCGCCGTACCGGGGATGGCCGCCGCCCTTCGCCAGACCGACCACGACCTGGATCCGAAGCTCCCCGTGTACTGGATGGAGACCCTTCAAGACCGGGTGGACGACTCCATGGCCTCGGACCGTTTCTACCTGATTTTGCTGGGCTCCTTCGCCGCTCTTGCCCTCATCCTGGCGTCGGTGGGGTTGTACGGGGTGGTGGCCTACCTGGTCTCCCGTCGGACCCGGGAAATCGGAATCCGGGTGGCCATGGGCGCATCGCGCAGGAGCGTGCTACGACTGGTGATTGGCCAGAGCCTGGGCCCCGTAATGGCGGGGCTGGCCCTGGGGCTGGTAGCGGCCGCCGCGGGCGGACGAATCCTGGAAAGCCTCCTCTACCAGGTCGAACCCCTGGATCCCATCACCTTCGTCG
>JAUXEE010000058.1 GCA_030618065.1 Gemmatimonadota bacterium | reverse complement strand
CGCGCCCCCTCCAGGAGGTTCAGGAGGCCCAGGAGGTTCACCTGGGCATCATACTGGGGGTCGGACACCGACCTGCGAACATCGATCTGGGCGGCATGGTGGTTGACCAGATCGAATCGGATCTCACGAAAGAGATCCCGGACGCCTTCGTCGCGGATGTCCATCTCCACGAAGTTCGCATGTTCCGGTACATTCCCCCGCTTTCCGCTGGACAGGTTGTCCACCACCCAGACGCTGTCACCACGAGCGAGATAGGCGTCCGAGACATGGCTTCCGATGAAACCGGCTCCGCCTGTTACCAGAACCCTCTTCGATGAGTCGCTCATTGTCCGCCAAGAAGGGGAAGAAGTGGGCTGAAACGGGTCACTCGGAGCGAAGCGGGTCGCAGCCGGTTCGAAAGCCGTTTCCTATTCCTACTGCATTTTCGCAATGAGGCGGAGACGATCGCCCGACGCCAGGCCTGGATGTTTTATCCTGATAACCCGTGCGGTTGAACGGTCGCCCTCCACCAACACCACCTGGAGCGTAGCCGCTTCCATCCCGAAGGAGGGTCCAGGTTGGTTCACGTAGGCCATGAAGAGGTCGCCGATAACGACCCCCTCATTCATGCCCACCTCCAGGAACGCCCGGGCCCCATACCCATGGATCGGCCTCTCTTCCGGGAAAGCAAGGATGATGCCCGTCACGTTGCTTTCCACCGGCAGGGGAAATACCCCGGATTGTGGCGCGTAGTCGGGGGCTAGTCTGACCCGGTCTCCCACCTGGATCCGGTCGAACTCGGAACTCACCATAGCCACGGTTCCGGCATCATCCACGGCGGTGACAACGAGGATGCCCGTCGGCCGTCGGACGGCTCCGAGTTTTCGCCCTTCCCGGACAGTCCGGAAGCTCTGTAGGAGGTCGCCGACCTGAAGGCGGACGTCCTTCCCCCCAGCGATCACGACGCGCTCCCCCCGCCTCGCGAGGCGCTGGGGAGCCCGATCCCCATGGGATGGGGAAAACCCGACCAGAGTACCGACCAATTCGCCCTCCACCCCGGATTCCTCCAGCCACTCCGCCGAGTAGACCAGGCCGAAAGGCACGGCGAAGGGGGTCACCGCCTCAACCGAGGCCGGCGCGCCCGAGGCACCGCTCAGGGCTCTATCGCCGACATGGGGTGCCCCAGCTCGTCGGGTGTAGAAGGTCGTTCGTCGACCAAGGGCGGGATCCGTCTCGCCCCCAGCGGCCTGGACCCGAACCCCAGAGGGCGGGGGGAGGGCCTCCTCCTCGGAAAGGGAGATCTCCCCCCGGGTGACGACCATCACTTCATGAAGCTGGGCGGCTCCCCTCCCAGTCCCAGGGATAACCAGGAGCTGGCCCGGCTCAATGAGGTCCGGGTCCTCGATCTGGGATGCGTTGGCCTCATAGATCAGGGGCCACCGGAATGGGTTCCCCAGGTACCGGGCTGAAAGAGCCCAGAGAGTCTCCCCCTTTACGACCTCATGAGTGATCCGTTGCCCCTGATCGACCTCCTGGGCCGGGGTCAAATTTGGAAGAATCAGGAAGAGAAGGGCTACCGCTATCGACCTGAACATGATTGGATCCTTTTCCAGACAGGACAGGCATTTCCGCACACTCATCAGTGGTTCGAAGATACCCGGCAGGGGGAATTTGGTCAACGCATTTTTTGGAATTGACTACAAATGTTTCACGAGAACCCGAGCATCCTCCCGAGGGTGTTTATAATAATCTTTCCGAATCGAGATCTGAGTGAATCCCCGGTTGGCATACAGCCGGTAGGCCGCCTCGTTGGACTGACGGACCTCCAGGAAGAGACTCCCGACTCCCTTGGACTCGGCGTGGGCTATGGCCTGGTCCAGCAGGACCGAGCCGATGCCCTGCCCCTGGCGGTCCGTCCGGACAGCCAGATTCGCCAATTCCGCCTGGTCCAACACCCACCAGAGGACCGCATATCCCACGACCCCCTTTTCCAAATCCTCCGCCACCAGAACTTTGACACGCTCTTGCTCGAGGAGAGACCGGAAGGTGTCCGGCTGCCAGGGGTTGGAGAAGGATTGGAATTCGATTTCCACCACGGTGGCCAGATCGGCAGCGACGGCTGACCGAATCCTCACGGAAGGGATATCCGGGCCCGGCGCGTCTTCCACATCCGCTCAGCCCCTGATTCCCTGAGATAGTCCGGCTCCCACCTACCTACGTCATCAAGGGGGGCTGCACCGGGGTCCAAGGAAAGAAGGCGAAGCAGGCCAGCGGCACTGGGGCGGCCGGCCGGAAGGGGAAGAATGGCGTTTCCGGCCCCTTCCAGAAGGGCATGATGTCGAAGAACCCCATCCCCCATCAGAAGGGATCCGGGGGGGATAAGCTCGTCCAGAACCTCCCCTATCGTGGTGGCCCGGGGGGGCAGGAGGGTCTCCAGAGAGTCGTGGGCCACCCGGTAGGCGGCAGCATACACCCGATCCCCTCTCGCATCGAAAAGGACGAGACGAGGGCGGAGAGGCTCATCCTCAACCTCCGCTGCTGCCCCGGCCAGAGAGGAAAAAACCCAAAGAGGGAGCTTCAAGGCCCAGGCCAGGCCCTTGGCCGTGGCGGCTCCCACCCGGATCCCGGTGAAGGATCCAGGACCTGCTCCCACCACCAAACCAACCAAGTCCTCTGGGCCCGCTCCAACCTCTTCCAGAAGGTCCCTGAGTGTGGGAACCAAAAGGGACGCATGCTCTTCATCAGCTCCGAGGTTGGTCCGAGCCAGGATTTTCAGCGGTTTTCCCACCGATCCGGCGTCTTTCGGCCCGGGGCGAAGGGCGATGGCCACCGAGCCCTCCTCCCCGGCGGTATCCATGGCCAGGAGAAGTCCGGGTGGAGCCCAACTCTGAGGGGTGCGGGTGAAGTCGTCGTTCATCTACTCCTCTCCTACCCCGTCATCCTCGAGACTTACCGGAAATCCGGGCAAGTGGGGAGGCCGGCCAAACCGGAATACGGCCACTTCCCTCAGGTCGCCCCCCCCCTCCGGCACCACCAACTCGATCTCCCATCGGTCCTCCGGAAGCAGGTCCCCCGCCCGTTCCGGCCATTCCACAAGAGCGATTTCGGAAGCGGCTCCCAGCTCTTCCCAACCCAGCTCCCACACTTCATCGGCGCTCTCGATACGGTAGAGGTCCATGTGGACGATCGAGACACCACGAAGGGTGGAGTACTGAAACAAAAGGTTGAAGGTGGGGGATGGGATGGGGCCCTCGACCCCGGCCCCTCGGGCTACGGCCCTGGCCAGCACCGATTTTCCTGCGCCAAGGGGCCCTTTCAGACCGAGGAAGAGGGGTCCTCCGACCTCCTCCCCGATTCGTTTCCCCCAACGCACCAGATCCTTCTCCGTCAGGATCATCCCCTTCACACTCCCCTTTCGGCTGCCTCGCGCAACTCCTCGGCAAGGGACCTCCTACGGGGCCTGCCCTTTCGTGCCGATCCATTCGCTTCGGCCTTCAGCTCGAAGAGTTGGTCCCGGAGCAGCGCTGCCCGCTCGAAATCCAGAGCTTCAGCAGCCTGCCGCATCTCTTCCTCCAAGATCTTGGTGTACTCCTCTCGATTCACCTCGTCCGCATAGGTGGGTGGGTTTTCCGCCACCCTTCCGACGGGCTGTTTCCGGACATCAGCCACTCGAGTGGAGAACTGGATCTCTTCCACCGACTTCCGAATGGTCTCCGGCGTAATCCCATTCACCTCGTTGTGTACGAGCTGTATCTCTCTCCGCCTCCGCGTCTCATCCAAACAGACTCGCATGGATTCGGTGACCCTGTCGGCATACATGATGGCCTTGGCGTTCACATTGCGGGCGGCCCGGCCGATAGTCTGGATGAGGGAGCGGGCATCCCGTAGGAACCCCTCTTTGTCCGCATCCAAAATGGCCACGAGGGACACTTCGGGAAGGTCCAACCCTTCCCGCAGTAGATTGATACCCACCAGAACGTCGATCCGGCCCAGCCTCAGCATTCGGAGAATGTCCATTCGTTCAATGGTATCCACCTCCGAATGCATATAGCGGACCCGGACCCCCACACTGGAAAGGTATTCCGAAAGATCTTCCGCCATCCGTTTCGTGAGGGTGGTCACCAGAGTCCGCTCTCCCTGCTTCTCTCGCTCGCGGATCTCGGCCAGGAGGTCGTCGACCTGGCCCTTCACAGGCCGTACGTCCACTTCAGGGTCCACCAGGCCGGTGGGTCGAATAATCTGCTCCACGACGACGCCACCGGCCTGTTCCAGCTCCCATTGAGAGGGAGTGGCGCTGACGAAAACCGCGCGATGAACCATGGCCTGCCACTCCTCGAACATGAGCGGTCGGTTATCCATGGCGCTGGGCAACCGGAATCCGTGCTCCACCAGCACCTGCTTTCGGCTCCGATCCCCCCGGTACATTCCGATGATCTGGGGAATGGAGACATGGGACTCGTCCACGATGAGTAGAAAGTCGTGGGGGAAGTAGTCCAGGAGGCAGGCAGGGCGATCCCCGGGGCTTCGTCCGCTGGTGTATAGGGAGTAGTTCTCGATTCCCGGGCAGCTCCCCAACTCGAGCATCATCTCGATGTCGAAGTTTGTCCTCTGCTCCAGTCGTTGGGCCTCGAGGAGTTGTCCCGCCTCTTTGAAGTGGGAAAGCTGCCCCTTCAGCTCCTCTCGAATGGCCGGAATCATCTGTTCGATGGTAGCCCGACGGGTGACGTAGTGGCTCGCCGGGTAGACTGCCGTCCGGTCGAGGGTGGCGATGATCTCCCCCGTCAGGGAGTCGAAGCGGGTGATACGTTCCACCTCGTCCCCCCAAAGCTCGATCCGGATCCCCTGCTCCTCGTAGGCCGGAAAGACCTCGATAGTGTCACCCCTGACCCTGAAGGTCCCCCGTTCGAAGAGGTAGTCGTTTCGTTTGTACTGGATGGCCACCAGTTCCTTGAGAATCTCCCTACGGCCCTTCTCCTCCCCCACGGTGAGGTGAAGCATGAGCTCCCGGTAGTCCCTGGGGTTCCCAAGGCCATAAATGCTGGACACCGAAGCTATGATGATGACGTCCTCCCGCTCCATGAGGGCCGACGTAGCCCGGAGGCGAAGGCGCTCGATGTCCTCGTTGATAGAGGCGTCCTTCTCGATGTAGGTGTCGGTGGCCGGAAGGTAGGCTTCGGGTTGGTAGTAGTCGTAATACGAAACGAAATACTCGACGGCGTTGGTGGGAAAGAGAGCCTTGAGCTCCCCGTAAAGCTGGGCGGCCAGAGTTTTGTTGTGGCTCATGACCAAGGTCGGGCGCCCATTGTTGGCGATGACATGGGCCATGGTGAAGGTCTTTCCGGTGCCGGTGGCTCCCATCAAGACCTGGTGGGTGTCACCCCGCTGGAGGCCCTCCGTAAGCTCGGCGATGGCTCGAGGCTGGTCTCCTTTGGGCTGGTGGGAAGATTCGAGGCGGAAGTGTGTCACCCTCCCAGGTCCTCTTCCTCGAAATGTTCTCGCCGCTCCACCTCCAGGACCCCTTTTATCTTCTTCACGGCCTTCACGACCCGGTTCAGATGACTCAGGTCTTTGACCTCCACCACGAACTGGGCGTCCATTCCTCCATTGGTGGATCTCATGTCAGCGTGCTGGATGTCGGTACCGGTGTCGCTGATGGCCTTGGCCACATCGGAAAGGAGACCCCTCCGGTCGGTGCCGTGCATCCGGACCTTCACGAGGAAGCGCTCCCCCCGTTCGGCGCTCCACTCGATCTCGACCCTTCGTTCCGGATCCTGGGAGAGATAGAGGACGTTCGGACAATCCACCCGATGGATGGAAACCCCTCGACCTCGCGTGATATACCCTACGACCCGGTCACCCGGGACGGGCTGGCAACATTGGGAGTACCGAACCATCAGGTTGTCCATCCCCTGGATCCGGACCCCCCGATCCGACCGGGTCAGAACGGCGCTGAGCTTCTCGAAGGTCGTCGAGGCCCGCTCCGGCTCCTCCCCGGGATCAAGGCCCGGGAAAAGGGCCTTGATGACGGCAGTGGGCCCCAAATCCCCCCTTCCAAGGGCCTCATGAAGGTAATCCGCGTCCCGTAACCCCAGAGTCGTGGCGACCTTCTTCAGGCGCTCCTCCCCGGGCCGATCCTTGCGGGCCTTCCGAACCGCCCGCTCCAGGATCTCCTTACCCAGGGTCACCGCGGAGTCGAACTCCTCCTTTCGAATCCACTGGCGGATCCGCTGCCGGGCCCGGGACGTCTTGACGAAGGCGAGCCAATCCCGATTCGGCTTCTTTTTCGGCGAGGTCATGACCTCCACCGTGTCCCCATTCTTCAGCTTTCGAGAAAGAGGGGCGATGCGGCCATTCACCCTTGCGCCGGCGCAATGGAGGCCCACCTCGGTGTGAACCGCGAAGGCAAAATCGATGGGGGTTGCGCCCGTCGGCAGCTGCTTGACGTCACCCTTCGGGGTGAAAACGAAGATCTCTCCCTGGAATAGATCCATACGAAGGAATTCCATGAACTCCTCCGGCTCACTCGCATCCTGCTGCCACTCCAAGACCTGGCGAAACCAGTCCAGGGCCTCGTCCACCTCATCGTCACCCCGGGGCTGGCCGTGGAGGGACTCCTTGTAGCGCCAATGGGCCGCGATTCCGTACTCCCCTGTTCGATGCATCTCGTCGGTTCGAATCTGGATCTCATACCGGCGACCCCCAGGGCCCACGACGGTGGTGTGGAGGGAGCGGTACATGTTGGATTTGGGGGTGGCTACGTAATCGTGGAAGCGTTCAGCGATGGGAGTCCAACGGGAGTGGATCACCCCGAGAGCGTGGTAACAGTTGGGAAGGGTGTCGGTAATGACCCGCATAGCCATGAGATCGTAGATCTCTTCGAAGGGTTTCTGGCGGGCCCGCATCTTTCGGTATATGGACCAGAGATGCTTCGGGCGGCCCGTGACCTTGGCGGGGACCCCTGCCCCCTTCAGCTCTTGAAAGAGGGGCCGTTGCATCTCCAGGATCTGGCGCTCCCGGTCCTTTCGACTCTGTTGGACTTTCCTCCGGAGTTCGTCGTAGGCCTCCGGTTCCAGGAACTTGAAGGCCAGATCCTCCAACTCCCACCTCAGGGCACCCATCCCCAGGCGATGGGCCAGGGGAGCGTAAATCTCCCTTGTCTCCAGGGCGATCCTCTTCCGTTTTTCCGGAGCCAGGTGCTCCAGCGTCCTCATGTTGTGGAGACGATCAGCCAGCTTGATGAGAATGACCCGGGCGTCCTGGGCCATGGAGAGGAGGAGCTTCCGGTAGTTCTCCACCTGCTGTTCCGTATGCGACCTGAATTCCACCCGGCCGATCTTCGTAACGCCATCGACGATCTGGCCTACCTCATACCCAAAGTCCTCCTCGATATCCGTGAGAGTGATGGACGTGTCCTCCACCACGTCGTGGATGAGGGCAGACACCAGGGAAGCCGTGTCCAACTTGAATTGAGCCAGGAGTGTGGCCACCTCGACCACATGGCTGACATAATCCTGACCGGAGGCTCGCTTCTGCCCCTCATGGGCCTGAACAGCCATTTCATAGGCCTTACGAACCTGTGCCACATCCAAGCGGTCAGGGTATCGTTCCATGGCCCGAGCCAGGGGGCGTGGCAATCCCCTGATGGTGACGGGCCCAGGGGGCTCCTTGCCATCATCCAGGAGGGATTGGACCGATGCTCGCGGAAGTTTGGTAGCCATGCTCAGAGGAATCTAATGGTTGGAGGCTCTAGGAGCCTGATCGGAAAGGGGGGTGCGGCCGCGCGCAGGGGTCTTGCGAGGCTCAGACAAGGAAGGACGACGAATGCGATGCGAAAGCATCGGGGAGGAGTCCTGACGCAGTATGAGTCCGCAACCCCCCTGCGCCCTTCGGGTTACGACGGCACGGCCCCATCTTCTTCGTTGGCGCTCCTCGCCGTAGCTTTCGCTATGCCTTCGGAGCGCCGCCTTGAATCTGGGGCCGTGGCGCTCGTAACGCGGCTCGCCCCCCTTTCCGATCAGGCTCTACAAGCCCCCCTGGTTCCCGAAGCCAGATCTCTCGTTCCCCAACCCACCTCTCTCGGCGAGGGAGACGAAGCTCCCCTCCCCGATGATCACATGGTCCAGGACTGGAATCCCCACCGCTGATCCGGCCGCCACCAACTGCTTGGTAACCATCCTATCTTCCTGGCTGGGAGTAGGGTCCCCCGAAGGATGGTTGTGGACAAGGATGATCCCCGCCGCACTCTCCACGATCGCCGCCCGAAAAACCTCTCTCGGATGAATGAGAGCAGCGTCCAAGATTCCGCGGGTCACCAGCACATTTCTGATCACCCGATGCTGGGTATTCAGAAGAAGTGCGTGAAACTCCTCCTGTCTGAGATCCCTGAGGAGAGGCCCCACTCTGGAAAAGACATCTCTCGGGCCCCGGATGGGCTCGTCCTCTCCACCCGATTCCACGGCTGCACGACGCCCCAGCTCCATGGCTGCGACGATTCTGGATGCGGTGGCGGAACCGACCCCGGGTTGGGCTCCCAGGACACCGGGAGGAAGGGTGGCAAGGCGGCGAAGGGCTCCCCCTGGCTCCTGGAGGGCGGTGCCCTGGTCGGATCTCGATCTGGTGCATCCACCT
>JAUXEE010000065.1 GCA_030618065.1 Gemmatimonadota bacterium | reverse complement strand
GACCACGGGGAACGCGTCACAGTTCATGGACGTGACCATGAGGATGCTCCCCATTGCCCAGGCGAACTTGCTCGTTCACGAAGAGTACGTGACCAACGCTCCACTGTTGCAGAGAGACAACGATAACAACGCCTGGGGCGCGATCCTCAGTGAGGTCAATTCCGTCCGGGTGTTCGAGGGAGCCTCCCGGTACTACTACGGTGTGGTCAAGACTACCTACAGCAGTGGAGTCGCCGGAATGGGGTATCTGGGCTGGCCCACGGCCATTGGCTGGGACCGCCTGCCCAGCGGCTCCGGAGTCGCTGCTCATGAGTGGGGTCACAACTGGAACCGCCGCCATGCGCCGGGTTGCGGTGCTGGGAGCCCGGATCCGGCGTTTCCCTACGCTGATGGAAAGATCGGTGTCTGGGGGTTGGACGTAGGAGCCGAAGCTCTGAAATCCCCGTCCACCCACTATGACTTCATGAGCTACTGCGGACCGGACTGGATCAGCGATTACAATTACGAGGCCATCCTCGACTACAGGCAGGCCCACGGAGGGTTTGCCTCCCCCGGCGAACCGGAGCCGAGCCTCCTGGTTTGGGGGCGAATGGAGGGGAATCGTATCGTCCTCGAGCCCGCCTTCGAGGTGTCCACCACTCCCGTCCTTCCGACCGGGGCCGGTGAGTACATCCTCGAGGGACTAGGTCCAACAGGGGAGCCTCTCTTCTCACTGGCCTTCCAGCCGATCCCAGTCCCCGATGCCGGAGACGGGGACGGACATTTCGCCTTCGCGATTCCCCTTCGTTCCTTCGATAGTGCGCGAATCGCCGGACTCAGAGTCTCGGGCGGCGGACGCTCCCCAGCCTCCATGGAATCCCGGATCGGGCCGGAGATGGTCGCAGCTCCGGAGCCGGAGTTCACCCCTCGAGGAGGCTCGGTCGTGGAGATGACCTGGGATGCCAATTCCTTCCCCATGGCCTTGGTTCGGAACCCGGCCACAGGGGAAGTCCTCTCCTTTGCCCGGGGCGGGAGGATAAGCCTCTCGCTTTCCGCCCAAGAGATCGAGGTGATCTTCTCGGATGGGATCAGGAGCTCGGAGCGAGTGCGGCGGTCCGTGCGGTAAAACGGATACTGAGGTCCATTCCCCGGATATCGGACCATCGAACGCATGAATCAGGGCCGGCACCCTTGCCGGCCCTGATCTTTTCCCCAACAGTTCAGGTGAAGTTTCACAGGCATCCAAAACTCCCGAGGCTCCCATGAGATCTCCTCTTCTCTTCCTCGTCGCCTTAGTCGTAGAGATGGCCGCGGTCGGTTCTCCCATTTCCCCACAGACGTCCACGGTCCGACCAGAGACCCCGCCGGCTCTCGCCGCCTATCAGGACCTAGCGCGGAAGGTCATCTCGGGGGACCAGGCCCGGGAGATGGTGGCGTTCATGGACCCCTCATACCGGGTCCCGGGAAACGAAAGTTTCAACGCCTACATCAGGGAAGTAGTAAAAGCCCTGGAGACCGCGGGTTATGTGGCCGAGACGGAGGGGCCGAACGCCCCCCTCACCTACCGGATCGAGAGCCGGGAGATGAGTCGGCCGGCTTGGGATCCCCTCAGCACCTCCCTGACCATCCTTGGCCAGCCAGAGCCCTTGATGACCCTCACCACCAACATCAATCTGATGGCAGCCTACTCCCACTCCACACCGGCAGGCGGTTTGGAGGCGGAGCTCGTGGATGTGGGACGAGGATCGGCCCAGGATTTCGAGGGAATCGATGTCCAGGGTAAAGTCGTCATGGGGGACGGGAGCACCGGCCAACTCTTCCGCAGGGCGGTCCAGGAGCACGGAGCGCTGGGGGTACTCGCCTACCGGATCTCCTCCTTCAACAACCCGGAGGTGAACCGGGACATCGCTCCCATGTCCTCCATCCCCTACGACGCCGAGGCCAAATCCTGGGGCTTGGCTCTCTCCCTCAACGCCATGGAGGCACTCCGTGAGGCCCTGGCCGAGGGCCCGGTCCGGGTGAGGGTGGAGGTCGAAAGCCTCATCTACCCCTCGGAGGAACTGACGCTGGTGGCCGAGGTCCACGGCACGAAGGCACCAGAGGAGCGATTCGTTTTCAGCGCGCACGTGCAGGAGTCCGGGGCAAACGATAATGCCACAGGAGTAGCAGCCCTGGCCCAGGTCGCCCGGGTTTTCGGCGAGGGCGTCCGGTCGGGAGCGTTCCTCCCGGACCGGACCATTACCATGATCTGGGGAGACGAAATCAGCTCCACTCGGAGGTATCTGGAAGACGATCCGGATCGAGCCCGGGGCGTCCGGTGGGGGCTGAGTCTGGATATGGTGGGGGAGGACACGGAGAAGACCGGTGGCACCTTCCTCATCGAGAAGATGCCGGATCCCTCGGCAGTCTGGACCCGAGGCGACGACCAACACACGGAGTGGGGAGGAAGGCCCCTGACCGTGGAACAGATGACCCCACACTACTTCAACGACTTCGTTCTGAATCGATGCCTGGACCAGGCCGCTGAGACCGGATGGGTGGTACGGACCAATCCCTACGAAGGGGGAAGCGACCACGTACCCTTCCTACGAGCCGGGATTCCCGGGATCCTTCTCTGGCACTTCACCGACCAGTTCTACCATACCGACGGCGATCGCATCGAGATGGTCTCGGCACTGACCCTGGAAAATGTCAGTGTCTGCGCAGCCGTTTCGGCCATGGCCCTGACCACCGCCGATGATGAATTGGCAGACTTCTTTGCCAAGGAGCTGGAAAGGGCGGCGATTGAGCGGATTCAAGGGGAGAGCGAGCTTGGCCGGGCGGCCATTTCTCAGGGAGGCGACCCCAAGGAAGAACGTTTGATTCTCGAGACCTGGACCGAGTGGTACCTGGCTGCGGTGGACACCATCCGGGATATGGAAGCCGGGGGCCCTTCGGAGGCCACGGAGGCCATCCTGGCCTCCACCCGACGGTCCATAACCGAGGCGGGACGAAAAGCTGTAGAAACCCTGGGCCGCTGAGCCAGTCTACTTCCCCCCCACTGATCCATCAGCCAGTGAGCTTTTTGTATTTGATCCGGTGAGGCTGGACGGCATCCTCACCCAGGCGCCCTTTCTTGTCCTCCTCGTACTCTTGGAAGTTCCCCGGAAACCAGAACAGTTGACTGTCACCTTCGAAAGCCAGGATATGGGTGGCGATCCGGTCCAGGAACCATCGATCGTGTGAGATAACCAGAACGCAGCCGGCAAATTGGAGAATCGCGTCCTCCAGAGCCCGGAGGGTATCCACGTCCAGGTCGTTGGTGGGCTCGTCCAGGAGGAGTACGTTGCCCCCCTCCTTCAACAGTTTGGCCAGATGAAGGCGGTTCCGTTCCCCACCACTCAGAACGCCAACCTTCTTCTGTTGATCGGCACCTCGAAAATTGAACCAGGAGAGGTAGGCCCTCGGGTTCACTTCGAGACGTCCGAACTTCAGGACGTCGGCCCCTCCCGACACCTCTTCGAAGACCGTTTTTCCCCCGTCCAGTGCGTCCCTGGACTGATCCATGAAGGCGAGCTGGACCGTCTCACCCACCTCCAGAGCACCACCGTCGGCTTCCTCCTGCTCCGTGATCATTCTGAAGAGGGTCGTCTTCCCCGCGCCGTTCGCCCCGATGATTCCTACGATGGCCCCGGGAGGAACGTCGAAGGTGAGCTTCTCCATGAGAAGGCGGTCTCCATATCCTTTTCTCACGCCACCGGCCCTGATGACCACCTAACCCAAACGGGGCTCTGTGGGGATGAGGATCTCAGCCGTTCGGATCTGCTCCCGTTCGTCTGCCGCCAAGAGGTCTTCATAGGCGTTGACCCGGGCCCTTCCCTTCGCGTGCCGAGCTCGAGGAGCCATCCGCACCCACTCCAGCTCTCTCTCCAGCGTCCGCTGCCGGGCGCTTTCCTGTTTCTCCTCCACCCGAAGGCGGTCCCGTTTCTGCTCCAGCCATGAGGAGTAGTTCCCTTTCCAGGGAATCCCCTGGCCCCGGTCCAACTCGAGGATCCACTCCGCGACGTTGTCCAGGAAGTACCGGTCGTGAGTGATGGCCACCACGGTCCCGGGAAAATCGGCCAGGAACCGCTCCAGCCAGGCCACCGACTCGGCATCGAGATGATTGGTGGGCTCGTCCAGGAGGAGCATGTCAGGCGCCTCCAGCAGCACCCGACACAAGGCCACCCGCCTCCGTTCACCCCCGGACAACGTGGTCACATCCGCATCCCCCGGGGGGACCCGGAGTGCGTCCATGGCCATATCGACCTTCCTATCGAGATCCCAGGCGTCTGCGACCTCGATCCGGTCCTGGAGCTTGGCCTGTTCCTCCACGAGGGCGTTCATCTCTTCATCGGTGGAGATGTCGGCGAAGGCCAGGCTCACCTCATCGAATCGGACCAGCAGATCCCGAATCTCCTTAACCCCCCCCTCCACATTCCCCTTCACGTCCAAGGAAGAATCCAGCTCCGGCTCCTGGGACAGGTACCCGATGCGTGTGCCCTTCGCGGCCCAGGCCTCCCCAAGGATGTCTGTGTCCAACCCCGCCATGATTTTCAATAGGGAGCTCTTCCCCGACCCATTGGGCCCCACCACCCCGATCTTCGCCCCGGGAAAGAAGGAGAGGCTGATGTTCTTCAAGATTTCCCGTTTGGGCGGGACGATCTTGGAGAGGCGATACATGTGGTAGATGAATTGCTGCTCGGCCATGGGATAACCGTGTGGAGGTTGGAGGTGAAAGACCGGAGAGGAATGTAACGCCCCGGCCTCCCCCTGTTCAGGCTCCTCCCTCCGCACAAGATTGCCCTACCCCAAAGAGGAAGACCATGCCTGATCTCATATCGAGAAAGCCCGGAAGACATTTCCTTCAGATACCCGGCCCATCCAACGTCCCGGACCGGGTCCTCCGGGCCATGGCCGGGCCCACCATCGACCACCGGAGCCGAGAGTTTGCTCAACTGACCGCCCAAATTCTGGAGAAGATCGGGCGAGTCTTCCAGACCGCGGAGCCCGTCCTCCTCTTCCCTTCCTCCGGGACTGGCGCCTGGGAGGCAGCCCTGGTCAACACCCTCTCCCCGGGAGACCGGGTCTTAGCCTTCGAGACTGGTCACTTCGCCGCGTTGTGGCGAAACATCGCCCTTCGGTTGGGACTGGAAGTGGAATGGGTGGAGGGCGATTGGCGCCGGGGGGTGGATCTTTCGATGGTTAAAGCCAAGCTGGCTGAAGACAGAGACCACACCCTCCAAGCAGTCCTGGTGGTCCACTCCGAAACCTCCACGGGCGCCCTAAGTGACGTGGCCGGGGTCCGAGGGGTCCTGGACAAAACGGGTCATCCGGCCCTCCTCCTGGTGGACACCATCTCTTCACTGGCTTCCGTGGATTACCGGCACGACGAATGGGGCGTGGACGTCACTGTCTGCTGTTCTCAGAAGGGCCTCATGCTCCCCCCTGGCCTGGGGATGAACGCCATCAGCCAAAAGGCACTGAAGGCGTCGGACTCGGCCGGCCTGCCCAGATCCTATTGGGATTGGGGGCCGGTTCTGAAGATGAACCAACGGGGTTTCTTCCCCTACACCCCCCCTACCAACCTCCTCTTCGGCATGGACGAGGCCCTGGGCATGATTCTGGAGGAAGGACTGGAGAAGGTTTTCGCCCGGCACAGGCGCCTGGCCGAGGCCACGAGGATCGCGGTAAGAGCCTGGGAGCTGGAAATGTGCTGCCCCGATCCGTCCGGGTGCACCGACAGTCTTACGGCTGTATGGATGCCCGACGGTCACGATGCCGACGAGCTCCGCCGCCTGATTCTGGACCGCTTCAACATGTCGCTGGGATCCGGGCTTGGGAAGGTGAAGGGGCGTGTATTCCGGATCGGCCACCTCGGGGACATGAACGATCTCATGCTGGCCGGGACGCTCTGCGGCGTCGAGATGGGTCTGGGCCTTGCCGGTGTCCCCCACAGGAAGGAAGGCGTGACAGCGGCCCTGGATCACCTCGCGTCTACCGCATGATGCGGCCCAACTCCACCGCCTGAACCGGCACCTACCTGGGAGCCAACGTGGACCCATCCACCGCCGTAACCACGAACGTCGTCGTCGCCCTCGTGGGTTTGGTGGGCTGCGTCGTCTTGTTGATGTTCCTCATCGCCCGGTGGAAGTGGCACGTCTTCCTGGCCCTGCTCCTCCCCATCCTCCTGTTCGGTGTGCTTCCCGGAGTCCAACGGAACAATTTCATCCAGGCCTTCGAAAGTGGGTTTGGAAAAACCCTCGGGGCCATCGGCATCGTCATCGTCCTGGGCTCCATCATTGCCGAGGCCTTGCGCCATACGGGGGGCGTCCAGGTCATCACTCGATCCATGGTTCGCCTGGTTGGCTCCAGGAGAATGCCCTTTGCCCTCACTCTCTCCGGGTTCATTCTGGGCATCGCCATCTTCTCCGACGTGGCTTTCGTCATCCTGAACCCCCTGGTCCACTCCTCGGCCCATGTCATGAGGGTGGGAATCGGCACCATGTCCATCGGCCTGGTGGGGGCACTGCAGCTCACCCACGCCATCGTGCCTCCCACACCCGGACCCCTGGCTGCCGCAGCCCTGGTCGGAGCGGACATCGGGAAGACCATCATTTTCGGTTCCATCGCCTGCCTGGGCGGCGCTTTCGCCGGTTGGATCTTCGGTCAGTTCATAGCAGGGCCCCGCCTCAAGACCCCGCCCGCGGAGGAGTTCAAGGACCACACATTCCTGGACGACGACTCGGGGCGGGCCCTTCCCTCTACCCTGAGTTCCTACGCGCCCATCGCAGTGCCCGTGCTCCTCATCAGCGCTCAGAGCGTGGGAAACCTCTTCCTGCAGGAGGGTTCACTGCTTCAGGAAATCTTGGGCTTCGTGGGCTGGCCGGTGGTGGCCCTCAGTATCGGGCTCT
The DNA here is from genome assembly GCA_030618065.1 of Gemmatimonadota bacterium. Lineage (GTDB taxonomy): Bacteria > Gemmatimonadota > Gemmatimonadetes > Longimicrobiales > Gaopeijiaceae > JABDNZ01. The sequence continues at coordinate 1,382 of JAUXEE010000065.1, read as the reverse complement.
GGCTGGCATTTCGAAATATCGGAGTGACGGAGAACGGGACTGAAACAAAGAACCAGTGGATCATAGACGGCCTCAAGACTTCCGCCATGATCCTGGTGGTCACGGGCTTGGGTGGCTCCCTGAGCGAGATCCTGAAGGGTACCCCGGCCGTAGGGTTCGTGGCTGACATCTTCGCCTCCCATGGCCTGCCGGCCATCCTCCTTCCCTTCACCATCGGGATCATCGGGAACCTCCTCACCGGGTCCACCACGGTAGGGGTGATCACCGCAGCATCGCTGGTGGCCCCCATGTTGGGCGCTCTGGAACTCTCCCCGGAGGCCGCCATGCTCTCCGGAGCTTCGGGCTCCGTCATCATCAAGTACGTGAACTCGAGCTACTTCTGGGTTTGCACCTCCCTGACCAGGATGGAGGTGAAGGAGGCCCTGCTTGGTTTCGGTGGAGTCACCTTCGTCGGGGGCGTGGCCTCTTTCGCCCTGGTCTGGTCGATGTGGGCCATGGGGTGGGTATGACGGCGGCCGATTTGCTAGGCCCGGAGGAAAGGCAGACCCCCAGCCTCCAGAAGGAGAGGAGAGGGTTCGCCTCCCTGGAGCAGTCGTTGAAAGACGTCATCGAGGGGGAGGTCCGCTTCGATGCGGTGACCCGGGGCATGTACTCCACGGACGCCAGCGTCTACCAGATCGTGCCGGCCGGCGTGGTCATCCCCCGAACCGCCGACGACGTGATTCGGACCGTGGCCCTTTGCCGGCGGTACGGTATCTCCGTCACGGCCCGGGGTGGCGGCACCTCCCAGTGCGGCCAATCCATCGGCCCCGGGATCCAGATCGACTTTTCCAAGTACATGAGGAGGGTTCTGGATCTGGATGTGGAGGCCGGCACCGTCCGGGTGGAGCCCGGGATCGTGCTGGCGGAGCTCAACCAAAAGCTTCAGCCCCACGGCCTCCAACTCCCTCTGGATCTCTCCACGGCGAACCGCGCCACCATCGGCGGCATGGTGGCCAACAACTCTTCCGGCACTCGGTCCATCATCTACGGCTCCACCATCGACTACGTCATGGAGCTGAAGGTTCTCCTGGCGGACGGAAGCGTCGTGACCATGGGACCGTTGGAAACACCGGAAGTGGAGAGGAAGTGCCGGCAGGAGGATCTGGAGGGGCACGGTTATCGCCGGGTGCGTGATCTGGTCCAGGAGAACGCGGACGAGATTCGGAGCCGATTCCCGAAAATCCTGCGGAGGGTGGGCGGCTACAACCTGGACCGTTTCCTCCCCTCCAGTGAACCATTCGATCTTTCCAAGCTCTTCGTGGGTTCAGAAGGGACGCTGGGGCTGGTGTTGGAGGCTAAGCTCCGCCTGGTAGAGCCCCCGAGAGCGAAGGTCCTGGCCG
>JAUXEE010000017.1 GCA_030618065.1 Gemmatimonadota bacterium | reverse complement strand
CCACCGTTCCCGCACCTTTCAGCGCCGCCGCGAAGAGATCACGGCTTCCGCCACCTATGTCGCCGATTCTCTCGCCGGGCTCCACAGCCACCCTTTCGACTTCTCTGGTCAGAGCAGTCTCTGAAATCTCCGGTGCCACCACACAGTCCACGGGTAGGAGGATTTTCTCCCCGGCCTCTTCCAGCGTGCTCCGGGCCAACTCCACTTGGTCTTCCTCCACCAGGGAGTCCCCCGTCTCCAAACCGAGAGCCCTGAAGAAGGTGTTCGCCATGGCTCCCCCCACAAGAAGCTTATCCACTTTCGGAAGGAGGGATTGGATGACATCGATTTTTCCGGAGATCTTGGCCCCTCCGAGAATCCCCACGAAGGGCCGGTCGGGGGTATCGAGAGCCATTCCCAGGTAGTGGAGCTCCCTTTCCATCAGAAATCCCGCTACGGCCTCCCGCCCCCTCCCCCGAAGCACATCGGCAACCCCTACGGTGGAAGCATGGGCCCTATGGGCGCACCCGAAAGCGTCGTTCACGAAGAGGTCTCCAAGATCGGCCAAAGCTCGGGAAAGCTCCGGATCGTTCTTCTTCTCTCCGTCGTGAAAACGGGTGTTCTCGAGAAGAAGAAGCTCACCATCCACCAGCTTCTCTGCCGCCTTTCGGGCCATGGGGCCGACCAGGTCAGGGCAGAATCGGATCGTGAAGTCCAAAAGGGAGGAGAGGTGATCCGCCACGGGCCGAAGTGAGAGCGCAGGGTCCTTCCCACCCTTGGGTCGGCCCATGTGGGAGGTCACCACCAGCCGTCCGCCCCGTTCCAGAAGATACGAGAGGGTGGGCAGAGATCGGACGATTCGTGTGTCGTCACTGATCCGCCCTTCCGAGTCCAAGGGAACGTTGAAGTCCACCCGGACCAGGATTCGGGTTCCAGCGATCCGTTGGTCCGGTAGATCGGCGACCGTTTTGGCTGGCATGGCGGGATAACTCCGAGTGGGGAGGCTTACATCACGGAATCCATGGAGTCCGAACCGATGATCCCCACTCCGGTGAGGGCGAAGAAATGGAAATCCACCTCCACCCAGGTGCCCACCGCGACCCCATTCCGGGTTGCAGGGTGGAACCGAAGGTTCCGGGCTGCCCGCATCGCCGCATAATCCAGTCGTTGATTTCCGGAACTCTCACGAGTCTGGATGTTTTCCGGGATCCCATGGGTGTCAACCCAGAAGAGGAGCTTGATCGCCCCCTCAACTCCTGCTTCCTGGAGTTCGAGGGGGTAGTAGGAGGCAATCATGCGGGCCGCTTCCTGCCGGGAGATGATCTCCGGGAAGGTGGTCTCAACGAAGGGGAGCGTTGGCAAGTCAGGCATCGACGTCACGACTTCATTGGAGGCATCCGCCGGGGATACCACCACTTCGGCCCTTGGCCTTGGAGCAACCGGGGGGGCGGGTTCCTGTGCCTCGATCTCCGGCAATTGGAGCTCCGGCTCGGCATCTTGTGCGAAGAAAGTGGGGAACACTTCCTCGGCCACGGTCCTAACGAGCTGGAAAACAGCTGCCCGGGCCGAAGGAACCGACACGCCGGCGATCATGAGGCCGGCAAGGCCTGCAGCCATGAGAGTCCGTACCCAGGGGCGGGAGGCCATGGGCGCACCCCTGGCCCGGGTCCGCCAGGCTTGGGTGAGCTCCCCCTTCAGCTCAGGCCCGAAGGACGGCCGCTCCTCGATACGGATCCCGGACAGCTCCCTGTCCAGGGCTTGCAGATCCGCCGGGAGGGTCGCCCGGAAGTCCGCATCGTGAGGATCGTTCGGATTGGTCATCTATCTATTCCCCTTAATCCCTTCCTCTTTTGTCCACAACCGCTTTGAGTCGGGCCAGGGCCCGATGCAGACGCACAGCTACCGCGTTTCCCGAGATATTCAACGCCTCGGCGATTTCCCGATTCCCGAACCCCGCGCCATAACGAAGGGAGAGAATCTCCTGATCTGCCGACCTCAACTCCCGACTGGCATTCAGAAGGAGCTGGATGCGTTCCCCCCTCAGGACCCGTTCTTCCTGGGTTGGAACGTCGGCCACCAGGTCAGGCACCCGATCCAAAGAAACGTGGAGGGATGAGCGCCTTTTCAAAAAGCGAAGATGATCGGTCACGGCGTTCCGGGCGATTCTCAAGAGCCATGTCTTGGGGGACGCCCGACTCGGATCATAGCGGTCCAGAGCCCGGAGAGCCTTCATGAAGACCTCCGAAGTGACATCCTCTGCCGCCTCTCGGGTCGCGAGACGGAATCGGACGTACCGAAACACTATTGGCTGGTATTCCCGGAACCATGAAGAAAAATCCGGGGGCAGCTCGGTCTCGGCCCGACCTTCCCCTCTCATGCCAGTAGACAGTGTCACCTCTTCCTTGATCATCATCACAGCAACATACGGCTACCCCTGATGGAGCTTACATCGGTGCCGCGAATTCCTGGCGGGGTCTCTCCCTTGGCCATCACCCTTCGAGGGACGATCCCCCTAAGAACGATCCCCCTAAAGGCGATCCCCAACGTACTTGACCAGATCTACGACGCGTTCCGAGTACCCCCACTCGTTGTCGTACCAGGCCAGGACCTTCACCATGTTCCCACCCATGACAGCGGTGCTCAGGGCATCCACGATGGAACTCGCCCAGTGGCCCGTGTAGTCCACCGAGACCAGGGGCTCGTCAGAGACGTGGAGAATCCCCTTCATGGGCCCTGCGGCTGCCTGGCGGAAGGCATCGTTCACCGCCTCGGCCGAGGTCTCCTCTTCCGTCTCCACAGTGAGGTCCACCAGGGACACGTCCGGCGTGGGCACTCTGATGGCCATACCATCGATCTTCCCTTCAACCTCGGGAATGACCAGAGCCGTGGCCCGCGCTGCCCCGGTGGTGGTGGGAATTATGGACATGGCCCCCGCTCTCCCCCTTCGAAGGTCCTTGTGGGGAGTATCCAACAGAACCTGACCGTTGGTGTAGGCATGGGTGGTGGTCATGAGACCCTTTCGGATTCCAAAGGAGTCCAGGAGAACTTTCACCACCGGAGCCAGACAGTTCGTAGTGCAGGACGCGTTGGAGATGATGTGGTGGTGTTCCGGGTCATATTTGTCCTGGTTCACCCCCAGGACGATGGTGATGTCCTCTTTCTTCCCCGGAGCGCTGATGATGACCTTTTTCGCACCCGCCTCCAGGTGCTTTGCCGCCCCGTCCCGGTCTCTGAATATCCCCGTTGACTCCACCACGACATCGACGCCCAGCTCTTTCCACGGAAGGTTGGACGGGTCCCTCTCGGAGAAGACCTTGATCTCATCCCCATCCACCACGAGGCCGGAGTCTGAAGCTCCTATCGTTCCAGGGTAAACCCGGTGAACGGAGTCGTACTTGAGAAGGTGGGCCAGAGTTTTGTTGTCGGTGAGGTCATTGACCGCGACAAAATCCAGATCCGTCCGACCGGCCTGCTTAGCAGCACGAAGGACCAGGCGCCCAATACGTCCAAAACCGTTGATGGCAACTCTCAGGGACATGAAAACTATCTCCTCGACTCTGTCTGTTAGGTGGGTGTCGCTTTCGTATTCAGACGCTTACGTGTCCACATTCAATTGAGGGGGGTACGGCGCCCCTCGGCGCCAAAGGGGAGTGCCCGCGCAAAAGTCAGCAAACGAACGGATTTCGCTCCCTTCTCCCCCAGGGCAGATGCCGCCGACAAGGCGGTAGCTCCTGTGGTCAGCACGTCGTCTATCAGGATAACCTCCAACCCCCGAAATCGGGAGCGGGAAGAGGGGATAACACGAAAAGAACCATGGACGTTGGATCGCCTCTCCCGGGGTCCCGATCTCACCTGGGTCCCGCCACTGGGACGATCCAGCGCCTCCACCAGGGCAACCCCCAGCTCTCGGGCCACGACCTCGGCCAGTACCCGGGCTTGATTGTACCCCCTCATCCGGCGACGACGGGATGTCGTGGGTAGGGGGACCACGACCGGGTCCCCTCCCACCGGAGGGCACACAGTCGCCATCCGCCGTCCCATCATCTCTCCCAGGGAGCGCCAACCCCCATACTTGAGGGCGTGAACGAGTGCGTCTGCCGGGGGCTCCATGACTACCGCAGCACGGGCGAAGGCCAGGATCTCCGGCCAATCGGCGCACTCCAGGCAGGTAGCCCCTACCGGTTGGCCCGTCCCAAGGGGAACATCACAGCGAAGGCAACGAGGGGGCGCCGGAGACCGAAGGAGGGTCCGGCAACGCACGCAGACGAGATCCTGAGGCTCTTCAGGGGGAAGCCGGGCCCCACAACCCAGACAGCCGCGGGGCAGAAAGAGATCGAGAAGATCGAGAGCGAGGGAGGAAGCCTTCAAGGGCCTTTGGGTTTTTGAAGGGACGCCCTCATGACATCCAGAGATGGTTCTTGGCCCCACCATCGCTCGAAGGAGGCGGCACCCTGCTGAACCAGCATCTCCATACCATCCGCGGCTCTGATCCCCAACTCCCGGGCCGCTTCGACAAAGGGAGTGGGTTGAGGCAGATAGACCATATCCATCACCGCCCCGGCTCGACTGAGTCGCCGGAGGTCCAAGGGTAGGGGATCGTCAGCCCCCAGCCCAAGGCGGGTGGTGTTGACCACCAGGTCGTAGGCCTGGCCGTCGGCCTCTCTGCGATCATCCAGAACACGGACTCGAGACCCTCCGATTCGGCGGGCAACGACTCGGGCCCGATCCCGGGTCCGATTGAGAATCTGGACCTCCCCCACACCTCCATCCATAAGGGCGACGAGGCAAGCTCGCGCAGCACCCCCGGCTCCCAGGACAAGGACCTTCTGCCCCTCTGGCGGTCCTCCCAAAAAAACCTCCAAAGCCCGGGAGAATCCTTCGACGTCGGTGTTGTCACCGTGGATCTTCCCGTCTTCAGACCAGAAGGTGTTACAGGCCCCGGTCCTCTTCACCGCAGGGGACCGGATGTCCACCACTGTAGCCGCCTTTTCCTTGTGGGGGAGAGTGATGTTCCCACCCCCTCCACTCATGGCCAATCCCCGAACGAAGCCCACCATCTCTTCCCAACTGGCTCGAAGGGCCACGTAGACCCCATCGAGGCCCAGCTCCCTCATGGCCGCGTTTTGTATGGTGGGAGAAGAAGAGTGGGACACGGGGTCCCCGATGAGGGCAAGCACGCGGGTCCTGGCGGTAATCTCGGACGTCATCCTCCAACCTCTCCCGCCAACCGTTTCATGGCCAGCTTCACAAATTTCTCCAGGGTTTGAAAGGTCCTTTCGTAAACCTCGTCGTCTCCCCCGAACGGATCGGGAACGGCCAGATGATCGCCGTCCCATCCCATCCCATCCGGGCCCTCCCCGCTGGCGAAGGCTCCGAGGAGTGTCGCCTTCTCCCCGCCCCCCAGCGCCCTGAGCCGGTGGAGGTGGCCGGGACCCATGGCAAAGATCCAATCGGCCCACTCCACCAGCTCCCTGGAAAGGACGGTGGAAGCATGCCCCTCCAGAGAGTGGCCGTGTCGGCGAGCAGTCCTCTGGGCCCCCCCGCTAGCCTGCAAGCCCGGACCGGCATGGGTCCCAGCCGACCGGATTTCAACCGAATGGAGGCCCGACTCGGATGCGATTCGCCTGGAAAGGACCTCGGCCATGGGGCTTCTGCAGGTGTTCCCGCTGCAGACGAAGAGGAGCCGGAGGGGCGCTTCGGGAGATTCGGTGTCAGGCTGTTTCATGGATCTCCGGGAGGACACACCGCAAACGTTCGACGGGGATGGCACCGACCCGACGGATCACCGGTACCGATCCGGTGCAATCGATGATGGTTGAGGGATCCGAGGGAGGAAGGGGGCCTCCATCCAAGACCCAGAGCTCTTCCCCCGCACCCAGTCCCTGAGCCGTCTCCATGGCCTCTTCCGCAGAGTGGGCCGGGAGTCCCCCTGGGGAATTGGCACTCGTTGAAACGATAGGCCCGTCCAGAGCGTTCACCACGGCATCGACCAGGGGGTGAGGGCTCACGCGAATGGCCACCCCGCCCTCCTGGCTTCGAACGCCCGGCGGGAATCTCCCTGTTGAATCCAATAGGATCAGCGTCAGAGCACCCGGCCAGAACATCTTTGCCAGCTCCCGGGCTTCCGGTACCCAATCAAACTCGGGGACAGAGTCGGCTCCGGGGATAAGAAGGAGGAAGGGCTTCTCCCAGCCCCTGCCCTTGAGCCGCTGGAGCTCCAGCATCGGGGAAGCTTCAGGGATGCATCCGAATCCGTACACCGTCTCGGTGGGCATGGCGACGAGTCCGCCCTCCCCCAGATGCCGGGCCACCAATGCGAGGACAGACGGATCGGGTTCATCCCATCTCATGTCGAGGGGTCTGGGTCCCACTATCCGGCCTCCTCACGGAGGAACAGCTCGGCCAAGGCAAGATCCTCCGGCCGGGTCACCTTTAGATTGAATGGGCTCCCCCTCACCATCACGACCTCCCCCCCAGCCCGCTCCACCAATGCGGAGTCATCCGTGTCGGAAGTACCGGCCCGGCCCGCTTCGCGGTACGCCTCGATGATCATCTCCCTAGGAAAGATCTGTGGCGTTTGAGCATGCCAGACCTGATCCCGAGGCAGGGTGGCCGCGATCCTCTCCCCCCCACTCAAAAGCTTGAGGGTGTCCACCGCCGGCCATCCGGCCACGGCCCCCCGTCTCCCACTCACCTTCTGGATGCACCGATCGATGATCCCCCTGGTCACCAAGGGGCGAGCCGCGTCGTGCACGGCCACCAGCTCCACCCCAGATGGAAGCGCCTGGATGGCTGCCCACACCGACTCCCCGCGGGAAGCCCCACCCCGTACCAGAAGGACCCTGGAGTCCATTTCAACCAGCCACTGAGGCGGGTCGAGGAATTCCTCATCTCCAAGGGCTATGGCGATGGCTCGGACCTGTGGATGTTCCAGAAAGGGCCGGAGGGAGTGGAGGAGAATAGGCTCGCCACAAAGCTCCAAGAAGGGTTTCCGAACCGTTCCCATGCGGGTACCCACCCCGGCGGCAGGCATGGCCACCCCGACGGTATACAGCTCCCTAACCTCTCCTCCATTCGGATTGTTCAATCCCGATCTGCCGTCCTTAGAAGGGATCTCCTGGACCGGGGCCCGGGCCGCGTTCCTCCGGCTCCTTTGCCGTGACGGAGTCGAAGCGCGTATAGGCCTTGTGGAAGAAGAGGTCTATCGATCCGGTGGGTCCGTTTCGTTGTTTGGCTATGGCCAGTTCAGACTTCCCTTCCAGGGAATTCCCGTCCTTATCCACCGGGCCAAAATAGTATTCGGGACGGTACAGGAACATGACCAGATCGGCATCCTGCTCGATGGATCCAGAGTCCCGCAGATCAGAGAGCTGAGGCCGGCGATCGGTCCTCTGCTCCGGGGCCCTGCTCAACTGGCTCAGAGCCACTACCGGCACATCCAACTCCCGGGCCAACGCCTTCAGCCCACGGGAGATCTCACTCACCTCCTGGACCCGGTTTTCGCTCCGGCCATGACCCGCCATGAGCTGCATGTAATCGATGACGAGCAGGCCCATCTCCGTCTCGGACTTGAGCCTTCGAGCCTTGGCCCGCATCTCCAGAACGGTGGCCGCAGGAGAGTCGTCGATCCATAGAGGAGCGGTATTCAGGTGTCCGGCAGCCGCCGCCAGCCGCTGGTACTCGTCGGCGGAGAGCTGCCCCCGACGGAGGCGCTGGCTGTCCACGCGACCCTCCGCGCAAAGGAGCCGCTGTACCAACTGCTCCTTCCCCATCTCCAGGGAGAAAATGGCAACAGGGATGTTGTGTTCGATGGCGGCGTTCTGGGCCACGTTCAAAATCCAGGATGTCTTCCCCATGGAGGGGCGGGCAGCCACGATACAGAGTTCGCCCTTTTGAAGTCCCGAGGTCATCCGGTCGAGGTCGGAGAACCCCGTGGGCACGCCGGTGATCCCCGACTTGGATTCCTGAAGGCGTTCGATGTGCTCGAAGGTGGGCCAGAGGATCTCCTTGATCCAGACAAACCCGCCCCGATCGTGGCTCTGGGCTACCTGGAATACCCTCTGTTCAGCCTGGTCCAGCACCTCATCGACCGGCTTTTCGCCCTGATCGTACACGTCCCGGATGATGGTGGAAGCTGCCTCGATGAGGTTTCGAAGAAGGGCTTTTTCCCTGACGATCTTGGCGTGGTATTCGATGTTGGCTGCCGTGGGAACGGCGTCCAGAAGCTCCGCCAGGTACGGCAATCCTCCGGCCCCATCCAGCTCGTCCGTTTTCTTCAACTCTTCACTCAGGGTGATCACGTCGATTACGTCACCCCGTTCGAAGAGCCGAATCATGGCTCGAAAAAGTCGGCGGTGGGCTTCCCGGTAGAACATGGAATCCCGAACGACCTCCACAGCCCTGGCCACCGCGTCCTGGTCGATCAGCATCCCGCCCAAAACCGACACTTCGGCCTCAGGGGAGAAGGGGGGCTGCCTGTCAAAAGCTGGCGGAGGGGTAGTTGCCATAGGATCTGGAGCGCTCACGATCTACTGGTCCTTCCTGGGAGTTTTTCCTTAGAGGCTGGGGATTCAGGCCCCGTCCACGACATGCCGCAGGAGTTGGAGGTCGTCCCAGGTGGCTTGTGTCCAGCCCGGGTTACGGAGGAGGGCGGCGGGATGATAGGTCACCACCACCGGTACTCCCTGGTAACTATACACTTCTCCACGAATCTGCCCCAGGGGTAAAATCTTTCTCGTGAGGAACTGGGCCGAGAACGCTCCCACCGCCAGGATCGCCTCCGGAGAAATGAGCTCGATCTGGCGCCGGAGGAGAGGAGTGCACTCCTGGATCTCGTCCGGGAGGGGGTTCCTGTTCCCCGGCGGACGACACTTTAGAATGTTGCAGATATATGCCGAGGACTCCCGGGCAAGATCGACGGACGCCAGAAGAAGGTCCAGGAGCTTCCCGGCGGGGCCCACGAAAGCCAAACCGGTCTTGTCCTCCTGGGCGCCAGGGGCTTCTCCCACGACCATGACCCGTGCCTGAGGGTTTCCATCGGAGAAGACCACATTAATCCGGGTCCGGGCCAGGGAGCACCTCTGGCAGGCCAACGCTTCTTCCCTCAGCGCCTCGTAATCCCCGGAGCTCCTGGATTTTTCCTCCGGTGACTCCCGCCTCCTGACAAGATCCAGGGCTTCGTCGCGGTTCAGCTCCCCCAGGAAGAGTTCAGGCCCTCCGAGCTCCCCCTGCTGGCGGAGGTAGCGGGCCACCTGGCCAGGGGAGGGACCCGGCCCCGTCACGCTCCGTCCTGGAGGAGGTGGGTGAGGCGATCCAACAGTTTCTCCGCCACCTCGTCCTTGGGAAGGAGAGGGAGTTCCTCGATCCCACCCTCGGGGTCGAGGATTGTCACCCGGTTCGTGCTCACGTCGAAACCCGCCCCATCCTCCAACGCGCTGTTTGCGGCGATGAGGTCGAACCCCTTCTCCTTCATCTTCCTCCTGGCGTTTTCCAGAAGATCCTCGGTCTCCAGGGCAAAACCCAGGGCCACGGCCCCCGGTTTCCGACCTTTCACCGTCGCCAGCGCGATGTCTGAGGTGGGAGACAGCCGCAGCTCCATTCCCTGGCCCTTCCGGGATCTCTTCAACTTCCGCTCTTGGGTGTCTTCGGGTTTGAAATCGGACACGGCCGCCGCAAAGACCAGGACGTCCGCACCAGGAAGGACGGACAATACCTCGTCCTTCATCTCCTCCCCCGTCACCACCCGGACGATAGTGACCCCAGCCGGATCCGGGAGAGCCGCCGGGCCTGTCACCAGGGTGACCTTCGCACCTCGTCTCCAGGCAGCGCTGGCCAGAGCGAACCCCATTCGACCCGAAGAACGGTTGCCCAGGTACCGGACCGGATCCAGAGCTTCCCGGGTAGGTCCCGCTGTGACCACCACCTCCCTGCCTTCCCAGGCTAGCTCTCTCCCGAGGGCCCTGCCGATGTGCTGAATGACCTCCTCCGGTTCCAACATCCTGCCCGGTCCCTCCCCTTCTCCATAGGCGAGAGGACCCCGGCCGGGTCCGGCGACCTGGTAACCCAGTTCCTCTTGAAGATGCCGGATGTTCGACTGGGTCTGAGGATGACTGAACATCTTTTCATTCATGGCGGGACAGAGAACCACCGGAGCTCTCGTCACCAGCAGAGTGGTGGTCAGAAGGTCGTCAGCCAGACCCTGGGCTGCCCGGGCCAGAAAATCGGCTGTGGCTGGGGCAACGGCGATTACGTCGGCTTCCACCCCCAGTCGGATGTGGGCTGCCGGCCCTGAGCCTGAAAAAATGTCGGTGAACACCTCACGGCCCGTGACCCCCTGGAAGGAGAGGGGTTGAATGAAGTGCTGGGCTCCAGAGGTCATGACCACATCGACCCGGGCCCCCAAGCGAGTGAGGTCCCGGGCCACCTGAACCGATTTGTAGGCCGCGATACCGCCCGTAACGCCCAGGACCACCCTCCGCCCCTCCCAAGGGCGTCTAGGTTGAGGGACCCGGACAGCCACGGCTCTCTACTCCTCTCGCTTGCGCCGCTTGACCAATCGGAACTCGATCTGGCCGGAGGTCAGCGCCTCCAAAGAGCGAGTCGTGAGCTTTTTCTCCTGGCCAAGCGGTAGAGTCTCCCTGGGGAGAGCGTTCAGCTCGCGAGCATAACGCGCCGCCACCAGGACGCCCAGATATTTGCTGAAGGTGTTCTCGGCAACTTCGTCGGGAGTGAATACGCGCATAACGAAATAATCCTTTAGTGACCTTGTAGCAGTTTTTCCCGCCGCAGCAGGGATTCGATACCGGCCAAAAGCAGCCTTACGTCGTCTAGAGTCCCCGAGGTGCCTTCTGGGGGCGCCTCGCCCCCCCTGGCCAAGGTCCGAACCTCGCGGACGGCCTCGTCCAGATCCCCATTGATGACGAGGAAATCGAAGGCCTCTGCGACCTCCAGTTCCTGAAGGGCCGTGTTCAGGCGGCGACGGAGGGTCTCCTCTTTTTCCGTTCCCCGGCCCGTGAGGCGCAGAAAAAATAACTCGACCGATGGTGGTAAGATAAATAGAAGAAGCGCTTCGGGAACCGCCTCCCGAATTTGCATGGCTCCCTGGACGTCGATATCCAAAACCACCTGGCGCCGATCCTGACGAGCTCTGGTCAGGTTTTCTTTCGGGGTGCCGTAAAGATCTCCATGGACCTTCGCCCACTCGGCGAACTCGCCATCGTCCACCATTTTCAGGAACTCTTCTTCGGAGAGGAACCAGTAGTCCACCCCGTGAGCTTCCCCTTTACGGGGGAAACGGGTGGTGGCCGAAACGGAGAAAACGAAGTCCTCCTCACCTTCCACAAGAGCCCGGGCGATGGTGGTTTTCCCGGCTCCGGTGGGAGCGGAAAGAACCAGGGGCCTGACCTCCGGAGGGACCTTCGTCACTCTACGTTCTCCAGCTGTTCCCGAAGCCTCTCGATCTCCTCCCGGATCGCCACGGAAGCATGCCCGATTTCGAGGTCATTCGCCTTGGAGGCGATGGTGTTGGCCTCACGGTGCATCTCCTGGACCAGGAAGCCCAATCGCTTCCCCACCGGCTCCCCGTCCCCTACCTCGAGGGTTTTTCGGAAAGCATCCAGGTGTGCCCGGGAGCGAACCACTTCCTCATTGATATCCCATCGTTCCACAAGGTAGGCCATCTCCTTGGCAAGTCGATCTTCGTCCACTTCGTCTTGCTGGCTCAGCTCTTTGATGGCGGCCTGGAGGCGGTCCCGCTCCACCAACAGCCTCTTCGGCGCCCGATCCTCGATGACGGCCAGCCGTTCCCCCATGGCCTGGAGGCGGCCCGAAAGATCTTCCTGGAGGCGGGCCCCCTCTTCCTCTCTCATGGCCAGGGCCCTTTGGGCCGCCTCTTCCACGACCTCCCGGATGAGGGCAGGATCAGCCTCCTCCTCCGTCCCAGAAAGCTCCGGGGCTTGAAATAGGTCCCCGAACCGGAGGATGGACGAGAGTTCCACCTCTCCCGACAGGCCCAATTCATCTCTGAGGGTGCCCAGGAGTCTCCGATAGTGGCGAGCCCTGTCCAGATCGAGCTCGGGCAGCCCATCCGGGCCGGCCACGCGGTTCCGTTCGAGGACGAGAGTGAGATTCACATGCCCTCGGGAAAAGAAGCTCTTGAGCCAAACCTGAATCTCTGCTTCAAATCGATCGAAGCCGGCGGGGGTCCTGAGGTGTGCGTTGAAGAAACGATGGTTCACCGTCTTCACCGTGGCCCGCAGTTGGCCTTGGGCAAGCTCCCTGGTCGCCTCACCGAACCCCGTCATACTCCGGATCATCTTCCCCTCCTTCCAGTCATTTTCACTTTCCCAGCGACCTTTCAGGGATGCTCCGCATCCCTAATTCCAGAGCGTCCAGCGGACCCCGTAGAGGGACCGGGTAGCCGGGAGGATTCGCCCCGGATAATCCTGGTTTTGCTGTCGGATCGTGAAGTTCTCCCACATGATGAAGGCCCTCACCGTGACGATCCGGATTTGAAGTCGTACGAACCAACTCTGGTAAAAGGGGACCATGGTCGGAACCATCCGGGTGTCCCCTTCTTCCCCCACCTCGACCTCCTCCGGGAAGGGCACCGCCATGGGATCCCTACCCCGTACCCCCAGGTCGAACCACACTTCCAGGTTCCCAGTGGGAAAGAAGGTGTCGTGGAAGCTGAGACTCGCCTGATAACTCTGCCGGGGGAGGTATCGCCAGGGCACCTTGTCCTCGGGGACGAGCTCCGGGCTGCCCGTCGAATCTTCCGGCGTCGTCCAGACATCCTCTGCCTGGTCCCACTTCTGCCACCACCCCACCAGAGAGAACCCTTTGGGATAGATGGGAATTCGTGCCGAAAGCTCGAAACCATCCCGGGATCCGCCAGCTTGGGTCTCACCGGATCGGTCGGTGGGAAGACCGAGGAGGAAGAGGGAGTCGGACTCGGACTTGAGGAGAGCCCCGGCCAACGAAAGTCCCTTCCAGTGGAATTGGGCACCGTACCTGGACCCACTCTGTTCCGCGAACCTGGGGCCGGGGAGGGCCGCAGGGAAGGTGTCGACGGGAAGGGGATCCTCCTCACCTTCGGCCACAGAGTCAGGCGGCGGCGGGACCACCACCGGAAGATAGGGAAGCCCCCACTCCCCGGAGCCCCTTTCCGCGAAAAGGGAGAGTCCCCAAACCGGAGCGGTCCAAGCCCGGAACCGATTCCGATTGATGGACCGCCCCTCCCAACTCTCCCAGGTCGTCTCTCCGGCCACACCGCCAAAACGCCCCAAGGTGCCCTGGATTTCCAGATGTGCGGCGGTGCCTGGGAGTCCCTCCCCGGAAAATCTCTGCACTCGCCCCAAAGCCCGAACCCGCTCCGAGTCGTACGTCAGGATAGCCCCGAGCTGTTTCCGGCCCTCCAACCCGAATTCGAAAGTGTCCGGTTTCTCGGCGTGGAGGGAAGATGACCCGTAGTAGAGATCTCCCACCAATCCGGGGAGTAAGCTCCATCGGGTCCGTAGAGACCAATCGGACCGGGAGACCTTGGGAGGGCTGTAGATCCCCACCCGTTCCACCGAATTGGACGCGAAGTCGAAGAGGAGGACTCCCCTCCCGAGGAATGGTCTCGCATAACGAAGCCATGCCCCCTGCGAGATGCCCGGTTCCTCCCCACGAGGACCCTGGGTATCCACCCTCTCCATGTTGAGGGCCACGACCCCACCCAGGGCTCTCGGATGGCTGAACGTGCCCCGGAAGATGTTGGAGTTGAGGTCCCCGGTCCCAGCTTCCACCAAGGTGTAGGGCTGGCCACCTTCGGCAAGGACACTTTCCAACTCGATCCGGAGCTCCCCTACCGATCGAACCACCCGGATCGATCTCACCCCCCCGATCCCGACCCTACTGAGATCAGGCACGCTCCCTTCCATGGGCAGAATCTCGATTCCATCCCGGAACACCTTGATGCGCCCGCCCCCTGCGCCAAAAGCCGATACGGAAACCGGGGTTCCGTAGTCTCCCCCTCGAAGAGGCACGACACCTGGGATCCTCTCGAGAAGCTCGCCCAAAGTATTGGCTTTGCTGCCCAGGATTTCTTCCCGGTCCCACTCCCAGACGCCGGTATACCATCCTTCTGGAAGAGGGTTGGCCAAATCCGGGAGTTGGACCGCTGGAAGGGTGTCCTCGGGATTGATTGAATCGGGCAGTACCTCCTGGAGAGCCAGACTGTCGTCAGGAGTCATAATCCGGAGGGAATCCGGAGGGGTCAGTGTCGAATCGGGAATGACCTGCCCTGACAATACGGAAGGAAGGGTCAGGGGACACCCGATGAGGAGCCCCGTGAGAACCCATCGCAGGAAGGGAACCCCTGCTAGGGAGAGCCCCCCCCGGAAGGGTGCATCGGAGTGGCTCACGCCACACGGCTCCTGACCCACTCCAAGAGCATCCGGGTCGGTGCTCCGTAGCCCCCTTTTCGATGGTAGGAGAGCTTCCCTTCCCCATACGCCGTCCCAGCGATATCGAGGTGTGCCCAGGGAACCTCCCCCACGAACTCCTTCAAGAAGAGGGCGGCGGTGATGGTTCCGGCGGGGCGCCCCCCCACGTTTTTGAGGTCTGCCACACTGCTTTTCAATTGCTCCCGGTACTCCTTCCAGAGGGGGAGGGGCCAACAGCGCTCCCCTGATCGATCCCCTGCCTCCCGGAGCGCCTGTACCAAGCTCTCATCGGTGCCCAGGATGCCGGCGGCCTGATACCCCAATGCCACCACACAGGCTCCAGTAAGGGTAGCGCAGTCCACCACGGCAGCCGGCTTCAGGGTCTGGGCGAAGGAGAGGGCGTCGGCCAGAATCAGGCGGCCTTCCGCGTCTGTGTTCACCACCTCGACCGTCTTTCCCTCCCGGGTGGGTATCACGTCTCCAGGTTTTACCGCTTTACCCGAAAGAAGGTTCTCGGAGCTGGGCACGACACCGGTGACGTTAATGGGAAGGGAAAGATCGGCCACAGCCTGCATCGCCCCGAGAACCGCGGCTCCCCCGGACATGTCATACTTCATGTCCTCCATTCCTGAAGCCGGCTTGATGGAGATCCCTCCTGCGTCGAAGGTGAGGCCTTTACCAACCAGGACCAGAGGAGGGTCCTTCTTCTCTCCTCCCCGGTGTTCCAGGACGATGAACCGAGGCTCTTGTTCCGAGCCCTGGGCGACAGCCAGAAGGGCGCCCATCCCCTCATCCATTATCTCCTTCGGCCCCAGGATCGTGACGTTGAGACCGTACTCCTTCCCCAACCTTTTTGCTTCCTCACCTAGATGGGTGGGAGTCGCCACATTGCCAGGTCGGGATTGGAGAGTCCGGGCCAGATTCTCTCCCCTGGCCTGGGCCAGCCCGATGAGGAGTCCCCGGCGTGCTTCCTCCTCGTCCCCCTGGGAAATCAGGGACAGATGCGTCACGTCGGTGTCCGGGTCATCAGGGTCTTCCTGAGTTTTCAACTCCTTGTAGCTCCAGGCCGCCAGAACCACTCCCTCCGTTGCGGCCTGAGCATAGGCGGCCTCCGAAAGAGAAAAACCGGGATCCACCCATACCGATAGGGCCCCCAGTCTCATGCCCTCGGCCACCCGAACCGCGCGGCCGAAAACCCTTCGGAGGACTTCGGCATCCACCTCGTCCCCTTTTCCTGTTCCCACCACGAGGATACGCTCGGGCCCTGAGCCCTTGGGAGGAAAGAGAAGAAAGGTCTCTTCCTTCTTTCCTGTAATGTCCTTCCGTTCCAAGGCCCTTTCCAGCTCTCCTCCCATAAGGGCATCGGCAGAGGCGAGAGCCCCCTCCAGGGTTTCCGTTCCCTCGGGCAGAGGTAGAACCAGGAGAGGTGACGGAACGGTCAGGGGATCTTGGAGGATGAGTTCTACGTTCATGGGTGATTTGCCTGACAGGGGTTCATTTCGCCTGGGGGCCCGTCCCGGTCCTGGGGAACCAGACGCGACAAGGGACAAGAATATAAGGTACAATGGGTTCCCGCACTGCCTCCGTGAGACTCTGTCCGGATCATCCAATATGCTGGTTCAACGGGTAGACCCTTTCCCCGGGCCAGCCCCGCCTAGGGACGGTACCTCCGGCACATTCAACGTCTATAGAGAACAACCTATCTCCTGCATCGGGAACGTGGTTTCCGTGTCGGCCGAAGAAGAATACCCAGGGTATGTTTTCAACAGCGACGAAGTGACCGTTCTGTGGAGCGACATCTATCCAGCCCATGATTTTGGAGATCGTGCCGTCTTCCACCGCCGGTTGTTATTACAAGGCTGGAAAAACTAGCATCATCCGGAGCGGTCAGGGTCTAATCTGACACTGGGTCTTGAATCTGGTGTTTCAACCACCCCCGCTACATTCCGCCCGCGGCCCGCCCCAAAGTGAGTTGTTGATTGAAGGAAGCAACGATGCGTTCGATGGCGTCGAGCAACTCCTCGACCGTATCCTCGGTCGTCTGAGGACTCATGACGGTGAGTCGCAGATACCGCTTCCCACGGATCTCGGTAGACGT
>JAUXEE010000070.1 GCA_030618065.1 Gemmatimonadota bacterium | reverse complement strand
GAAGTTGTAGAACAGGGAGTCCCTTCATCCATCGCAAAGCCCCATGCTCGACCTCACGCTCATCCGTGGGGAAAGGTCGGGGCCTGCGGAGGACGATATCCGCCCCGCTGACGCCGGAGCCACCGCCATCTTGGGAAAGGTCCAGGGGGTCGATCCATCCACCCACCTCCGTCGTGTACCAACCCAGGGGCTCCGGCGGGTCAAAATCCAGGACGCCGTCCTGATCCAGGTCCATGAAGGCCACCAGGCTGTAATGGCCCGGGTCCAAGCCGGGGAGGGTGTAGCGTCCCGGGCCAGAGACGGTGACGGTCCGGGCGGGCTCCGCACTGCCCAGAACGTCGGCCTTGGTCAGCCGTTGTACCGATCCCACGGCCCTGACATGTAGGGAGTAGGCCTGGACCACCACCGGACCGGACTCGGGGCCGGAGTAGCTGATCTCCCCTCTAAGGGTGTTGGCGGAATGACCTGTGTTTGTCAGGAGAGTCGGTCCGAGGAGAGCGACAGCACCAAGGGCCAGGAGGGGGCGGAGCATGGTGGCCTCCGGGAATTTGGGTGGCGATGGGGTTGGCTCAGGGCCAAGGTTCCCACAATCTTGGGCTTGTCAGCTCTCTCCGCTACGCCCTGGGC
Organism: Gemmatimonadota bacterium; assembly: GCA_030618065.1. Lineage (GTDB taxonomy): Bacteria > Gemmatimonadota > Gemmatimonadetes > Longimicrobiales > Gaopeijiaceae > JABDNZ01. The sequence goes on along the minus strand of JAUXEE010000070.1, from coordinate 7,494 downwards.
GAGGAGAACGTCCTGGAGCGACCTTGCCGTGTCGGCAGGATTAGGCCACGATCCCGGGGGTTGATGGACGGAAATCCCAGGCGAAGCCCCACAGGTGCGGTTCCATTGGAGGATGAGGTGAAGACCCCACTCAGAAGGTCGCGTACCTTTCTCTTCTTCATAACGCTGGCTGCCTTTGCCCCCCTCGCCGCTCAACTGGTGGGGTGCGAGGAAGGAGACCCGCCCGAAGTCGACGTGCCCGCTTTCCCAGAGCTGGGCCAGGAAACAGCCTCCCTTTTCGCTGGCCTGGCCCTCCACGGAATCACCCGTGAGTACCCCAATAAGCTCGACCACGTCATGAACAGCCAGGAGGAAGTCCAGAGCCCATCTTCCCTCCACCCCGTTTTCTTCGGCAGCTACGACTGGCACTCCTGCGTGCACGGGCACTGGCTTCTGGTTCGGCTTCTCAAGCTTTTCCCGGACCTCCCCGAAGCGGAGGAAATCAGGACTACCCTGAGCGCGCTCCTTACCAGGGAGAATGTCGCGGCCGAGGTGGCCTACCTGGGTCAACCCAGCCGGGCTTCCTTTGAACGGAGCTACGGCTGGGCTTGGTTGCTGAAGCTGACCGAGGAGCTTCACGGCTGGGACGATGAAGACGGCAGACGGTGGAGGGCTGAGTTGGAGCCTTTGGCCGCTGCCTTCGCCGACCGGTACCTGGAGTTCCTCCCCAAACAGGACTATCCCATTCGCCGGGGTGTCCACCCCAATACCGCATTCGGGATCGCCTTCGCCCTGGATTTCGCCAGGGGCGTGGGCCACCAGCCTCTGGAGGACCTCCTACTGGAGAGAGCCAGGATCTACTTCGCCGGGGACAAAGATTACCCGGCCCAGTGGGAACCGGACGGCGACGACTTCTTCTCTCGATCTCTCATGGAAGCTGACCTCATGCGGAGGGTTCTTGGAGCGGAAGCCTTCCCCACCTGGTTCCATGAGTTTTTGCCTGGATTGGCGGCCGGAGAGCCAGGGTCTCTGCTGAATCCGGCGGAAGTCTCGGACCGGACCGACCCCAAGATCGTACATCTGGATGGCTTGAACTTGAGCCGGGCCTGGTGCATGCGACTCATCGCCCAAGCCCTTCCGGAGGAGGACCCCGTCCGGCTGATTCTTCTGGATTCAGCGGCACGCCATGCCCGGGCGACGCTCCCTCACATCGCCAGCGGCAATTATGCGGGGGAGCACTGGCTGGCCACATTCGCGGTGTATATGCTCACGGAATAGAGCCCCCGTTCTCTGGGAGAAAAAACCATGAGATCAGTGAAGGCATCGATAGTCGGCATGATGATCCTTCTTCCGGTGTCCTTTATGGTGGGTGGCCAAGGGGCCCTCGCCCAGATCACCACGCCGGAGGATTTCCTCGGCTTCGAGGTCGGAGCGGACTTCCATCTGATGACCTACGAAGAGGCCATCGGCTACTTCGAGCATATAGCATCCCAGACCGACAGGATGATTGTCCTGGACATGGGAGAAACCTCGGGTGGGAGGCGGATGAAATATGGCGTGATCTCTTCTGCCGAGAACCTCCAGCGCCTGGATCATTTCAAGGAAATCAACAGGAGAATCAGCCTTCCCCGGGGCCTTTCCGATGAGGAGGCCCGACGGCTGGCCGAGGAGGGGAAGAGCTTCGTCTGGATCGATGGGGGGCTTCACGGCACGGAGGTGGCCCCGGCCCAGCTACTGCCTCAACTGGCGTACGATCTGGTTACCGGGACCGACCGACAGATGGAGATGGTACGGGAGAAGGTTATCGCCCTGCTGGTCTTCGCAAACCCGGACGGAATGACCATCGTCTCCGACTGGTATATGGGGAATGTGGGAACGCCCTATGAGGTCAGTCCCATTCCCTGGTTATATCACGAATATGTGGGACATGACAACAATCGCGATTCGTTCATGGCGAATCTCGTCGAAACCCAGAACATGAACCGGGCTCATTCCCAGGAGTGGTTCCCGGAAATCCTCTACAACCAACACCAGACTGGTCCTTTTCCGGCCCGAATCTGGATTCCCCCCGATGCGGAGCCCACCAACCCCAACGTCCATCCACTCATCGTGCGGTGGAAGAGCCTGATCGGAACGGCCATGGGGAAGGCCTTCGAGGAGAACGATCAGCCTGGGGCGATCTCCAGAATCCGATATGACACCTGGTATCCCGGATACGCCACGCAGGTTGTGGATGGCCACAACGTGGCTTCGATTCTCACCGAAACCCAACTGTACCGGTATGCCACGCCCCAGCACTTTACGGTGGACGATTTCCCGGAGGCTCACCGGGAACTGACCAAGGGTGTGTTCTATCCAAACCCCTGGCCGGGGGGTTGGTGGCGGCTGGGCGATGCCGTGGCTTACAACAACACGGCGTGCAAGGCGGTGTTGGAAGTCGCGGCTCGATACAAGTACGAACTCATATATGACAAATATATTGTGGGTTCGGACGTGATGGCCCGGTTCGAGAATGAACCGCCCTATGGGTATATCGTACGCGCCGACCAGCCCGATCGAAGCAGCACTGCGCTCCTCATGGAGCGGATGATGATGAATGGGATCGAGGTCTACGCCGCCGACCAGGCCTTCGAGCACAACGGGATCCCCTACCCCGGGGGGACCTTTGTACTTCCCACCGCCCAACCCTTCGGGCTCTTCCTCAAGAACATTTTCGAGAAGCAGTCCTATCCGGACCTCAGGAAGTACTCCCACCTCTGGCAGGGTCTGGTCAATCCGGAGGATTGGGAGGGGAATCCCCTTCGTCCCTATGACGGGGTAGGATGGACCCTGCCCCTGCAGATGGGCGTGGAATACCGGGAGATGTCTTCCCCCCTCTCCGTTGGCCTGACCCAGGTGGAGAGCGTTGAGATGCCATCCATTGCTCCCGGTGGAGGTTCCTTCGTCTTCAGCCATGCAGACAACAGCAGCATAACGGCGGCCGTGGCCCTCCTGGAGGCCGGAGCTGAAGTGCGGTGGGCTGACGAACCCTTCAGCCTCGGCGGGGAAAGTTATCCGAGGGGCACCTATGTGGTGCGAGGGGGCCGAGTGTCGGATCAACGGGTCCGGGAGTTGGCCGATCTCACTGGCTTGCGGTTCGCCGGCGGCAGCCCAAGGGTTCCAACCACCTCCCTTCGAATGCCCAGAATCGGCCTTCATAAGGCGTGGGTGGCGAGCATGGATGCGGGGTGGATCACCTATATTTTCGATTCGTACGGAATCCCCTTCGAATCCGTCACCAATGCGGAGATCAGGGCCGGAGACCTTCATGAACGCTTCGATGTCATGATCTTCGCCGATCAGGGGGCTTCTCAAATCATCGAGGGGCACCGGGTGGGGACAATCCCCCCTGACTACGTGGGGGGGATCGGAGACGAGGGAATCGTGGCGCTCCGGGAGTTCGTCCAAAAAGGCGGCCGGCTCATCTGCAACAACCGTTCGTGTGATCTCCCCATCGAGCATTTCGACCTGCCGGTGAAGAACCTTCTGGAGGGTGTGCCCGCTGACAGTTTCAACTGCCCTGGATCGATCCTGAAAGCGGATTTCGAGACGTCCCATCCTCTGGCGTATGGAATGCCGGATCGGGGCATGGTCTTCTTTTCGGGTGGGCGTGTGTTCGAGGTCGAGGATGAGGGCGAAGGAGAGGAAGGGGAGGAAGGGGAGGTGGAGGAAGGCGATGATGTCAGTGTCACAGTGGTTGTCACCTATCCCGACGAACCCCTTCTGCTGAGCGGGTGGATGATCGGTGATGAGCGGATTCGTGAAAAGGGCGCCGTCCTGGATATCTCCATGGGGGAGGGAAGGGTCCTGGCCTTCGGGTTCAATGTCCACAATCGGGCCCAAGCCCGCTCCACCATGAGACTGTTCTTCAATGCTCTGATGTATGAGTGACCGGGAGTAGGGAACGGGACCGGTAGCTGGGGGTTTGCGAAGGGCCGGGAGGAGATAGAAGTTGTTTTGTCGGAAGCAACTGTTCTTTTTTGATGCAGGGAGAGAGAAGAGATGGCGAACATCCTCATCATCGATGACGAACCTGGGGTCCTGCGGGTTCTGAGAAAGATTCTGGAGAGCGCAGGACATTCGGTCACCGAGGCTCCGGACGGTGAGGTCGCCCTTCGGCAATATGAAGGGAAACCCGCCGATTTGGTGCTCACCGACATTTTCATGCCGGGGATGGACGGTATCGAGCTCCTCGTCCATATCAGGAATACCTTTCCCGACGCTCGGGTCCTGGCCATGTCGGGTGGTGGACTCCTATCCCGGGACCAGGCTCTCAGCGATGCGTCTCTCCTCGGGGCGGACCAGATTCTCCAGAAGCCCTTTTCGACTGACGAAGTGTTGGAGGCCGTAAACAGGACGCTGGCGTCCGGTAAGGAGAATGACCCCGAATGAGAATCGATTTGAGAGTTGGCCGGACCGTGGTGCTGGCGTTGGCGGCCCTCGCTGCCCTCCCGGTAGTCGCGAATGCCCAGGATGCTGCCGAGTGGATGAGCCGGGCCATGGCTGCCCAGGCGGAGCGACTGGCAGGGGTGGAGAACGTGACCATCGTGCAAGACATGATGGGCATGGAGATGACCATGTACATGGAGAAGAGGGATGCCGATGGCACCCCCATCCTGATCCCCGTCTCCGTGACCATGGCTGGGATGACCAACCCGATCCCTCAGGACATGGCGCAGGCCGACTGGTCCAATCCCTTCCAGCAGGAGTGGGTAGATCGGACTCGCCTGGTCGGTACGGAGCAGGTGGATGGCCATACGGTCCGAGTCTTCGCCATCGACGATTTTTCCGGCCTGGAGTTGCCCGGGGTTCCCCAAGGAGCTGAGGGGGCCAAGGACTTCCGCCCAACTTCCTTCCGGTATTCCCTGGATGAGAAAGAACTCGTCATGCGGAAAGTCGAAATGGAGGGGGAGGCCCTTCAGGAGGACGGCAGCCGGTCCCCGGTTCGACTGACCATGTTCATGGAGGACTACCGGGAAGTGGACGGCTACCTTCACCCCTTCGTGACTCGGACCATCACCGAGGGGGTATTGGAGGCGGCGGACATCGACCGGGAGGAACTTCAGGCCCAACTCGAGGGGATGAGGGCGCAGCTCGACAACATGCCCGAAGCCCAACGGGCCATGGTGGAGGGGATGTTGAAACCCCAGATCGAGCAGCTGGAGGGGATGTTGGGAGGTGGGGGCGCCATGGAGATGACCATCACCGTGAAAAATCTCGAGGTGAACGCCGGCCCGCCGGGCGGCAGAGACTGAAAAGAACCCGGGGGCGGATGGATCGCCCTCAGGGAGGACGATCATGCCAGGCCGCACCCTGATCAACCTGATGGAGACCAGCGCCGAGCGTTTCGCCGACGAGGTCTACCTCCTGGAAAAGCCCGCCGATCAATACGTGGAAACCACGTATCGGGAGACACGAGAGCAGGTCCATCGTTTCGCTGCCGGTCTCCTGGCTCTCGGCGTACGAAAGGGCGACCGGGTCTCCCTTATCAGCGAAGGACGCAACCTTTGGGTCATCGCCGAGCTGGGAATCTTCTACACGGGTGCCATCAACGTTCCCATCTCGGTTAAGATCAACGAACCGACTGAGCTCAAGTTCCGGTTAGCCCACTCCGGCTGCCGGATCGTGGTGGTCTCGGGCAACCAGGCCCATAAAGTCGAGGCCATCAAGAAGGATCTTCCCGATCTGGAGACAATCATCCTCCTGGATGGTGAGGCAAAAGACCCGGACGAGTTGGAGGCGGACCGCCTCCTGGCCATGGGGGACGAATGGCTGGCTGAGAACAGGGAGGAGTTCGGGGCTATCTGGCAGAGCGTGGGAGAGGATGATCCGGCCACCATCAGCTATACCTCCGGAACCACCGCCGACCCCAAGGGAATCATCCTCACCCACCGGAACTACACGGCCAACGTGGAGCAGGGCGCCGCCATGGTGCCGGAGATCCAACCCTATTGGCGGTCCCTCATCATCCTCCCCTGGGACCATTCCTTCGGCCACACGGTGGGCATCTACATCATGATGTTCTACGGGGCCAAGCTGGCAGCGGTTCAACCGGGCAAGTCGGCCAGGGACTACCTGAGGAACGTTCCGGACAACATCAAAGAGGTCCGCCCCCACTTCATGCTCAGCGTCCCTGCCCTGGCCTCCAATTTCCGAAAGAATGTTGAGAAGGGCATCAAGCAAAAGGGGCCCCGGGTGGAAAAGCTCTTCCGGAGAGCGCTGAAGAACGCCTACGCATATAACGGAGAGGGATGGAACCGAGGAAAGGGGCTGCGGGCTCTCCGGGGTCCCCTGCACAGGCTTTTCGACAAGCTCGTTTTCTCGAAGGTCCGGGAGGGTTTCGGAGATAGGCTGGAGTTCTTCATCGGCGGCGCCGCCTTCCTGGACGTCGAGATGCAGCGGTTCTTCTATGCCATAGGGATCCCCATGCACCAGGGGTACGGGCTCTCCGAGGCTGCGCCCATCATCTCCGCCAACGGACCGGCGGCCCATAAGTTCGGCACCTCCGGGAAGATCGTCCCGAACCTCGAAGTCCGCATCCGCGACGAGGACGGCCAAGAGCTACCCGTGGGGAAAAAGGGTGAGATCGTGGTTCGGGGCGAGAACGTCATGGCCGGGTATTGGAGGAACGAAGAAGCCACGGCCAAGGCCATCCGGGATGGGTGGCTCTACACCGGGGATCTGGGTCATATGGATTCCGACGGATTCCTCTCCGTGCTGGGCAGGGTGAAGAGCCTCCTCATCAGTGGCACGGGCGAGAAGTACAGCCCGGAGGGGATCGAGGAAGCTCTCGTCTCGGGTTCTCCCTTCATTGAACAGGTCATGCTTCACAACGACCACGATCCGTACACCGTGGCCCTTTTCGTGCCCAACCGGGAGAGCCTGAGGGATTGGCTCCGGGAGGAAGGCCTGGATTGTGCCTCGGAAGAGGGCCAGGAAGCGGCCATCGGGGTCTTCCAGGCGGAAATCGATTCCTTCCGTGGGGGAGGCTCCCGGGACGGCCTCTTCGAGAAGGAATGGCTTCCGGCCGCCTTCGCCATCCTCGGTGAGGGGTTCACGGAGGAAAACCATCTTCTCAACAGCTCGCTGAAGATGGTGCGGAGAAAGGTCAGAGACTTCTACCAGAACCGACTGGATCACCTCTTTACGCCCGAAGGAAAGGACCCCTTGAACCAGCGAAACAGACGGATCATCTCACGGCTGGACGAGTAGGGGAGGAAATCCTATGCCTGATCGAAACGATGCTCTAGCTCTCCTCCACGAGTGGGTCGAGAACGAGGGACTCAGAAAGCACATGTACGCGGTGGAGGCCGCGGTTCGTTTCTATGCCAGAAAGATGGGGGCAGACGAGGAGATCTGGGGTCTGGCGGGCCTCCTCCACGACCTGGACTGGGAAAAAACCCCAGACGTGCATCCCATGAAGGGTGTAGAGGCTTTGAGGAAGGGGGGGTATCCCGAGGAGGTGATCCACTCCGT
>JAUXEE010000146.1 GCA_030618065.1 Gemmatimonadota bacterium | reverse complement strand
TTTGCCAGGTCGGAGCTGTTGACGACAGAACGGATCTCACGGGTGAGTCCGTCGTGATCCAGGTAGGAGGCTACCTGTCCCTGGCCGGGCGCCGGCATCGCCAGCACTATCGCCAGAAGAACCGCCAGCCCCGCTCCTGCTCTTGAAATGCAGTCCCTCATTGTCCGCGCTTCCTTGTTTCGGGTTCGGGTCAGTTCGGAGAGAATAGGAGCCCGCTCCGACCGGAGCCAGGGGGAGTGGATTCGTTGAGCCTATGGCTCCGGCGGGGGAGTCCCTGTCCAGGGTTCGAGACAACAACTGTCCTCCTCTGGGGACTTTCGCTTCGGAGGGGGTGCGCCGTTAGTGGCGGATACCCTGAGATGTAAGGGGTTTCGCCGGTTTCTCTGCTTGGCATGTCCGTTGCCCTGAGATCTTCCGGAGGCATCCCCTCAGCGAATGGAGGACGTCATGAAGAAGAGCATCTTTGCTGCACTGGCTCTTCTCCTTTCCGGATGTGCACATACCTATGACATGCCGGAATTCGAGCGATCCCGATCGTATCGGACCGATGCGGCCGCAGTGTGGGAAGCGGCCATGGCATCGGTAGACGACATCGGCCTGGCTTTGGTGGAAAGCGAGGAGGAACATGGTCGGATAAGGGCTCGGGCCAAGGCCAGTATCTGGGATTTCAAAGGCCATGTCCTTCTGGTGGTGGTGCGGGAGGTGGAGGATGGACGTTTCCGAGTCGATGCGAATGCCGAGTCCGTTTCCCAGGACGAGTTCATTGATTTCGGCCGGTCGAAGCGGATCGTTCGGGACTATCTGCTGGCAATGGATAGGAGACTTCCCGGGTAACCCGGGTCCACCCCCATCTCTTCCCCCATATCTTCCGGCCTTGCGTTCGGAAGAACCTAAGCTTCAGCTTGGCATGGTCCACCTCTTGAGGCCCTTCCCCTTCCACGGTGGGGTCGCGGAACCTGGGGGCCTGGGCCCATGCCTTTTCGCCGGGCATCTCTGACCCTCATTCTCTTTTCTTTCCCAACGTGCCAGGGCACATTCTCCGGCCACGATGCTGACCAAGTTGGTGCGGAGGGTGGCGTTCTAGAAACGGAATCCAAAAGAAAGAGGGACAAGCAGATGAGAACTTTCTCTTCGGCGGGGTTTTGTTGGACAATCCTACTGATCTCCATGGTCTCGGCTCCCTTGGGAGCTCAGGAGTCGAAGTCGGACCCGGTCCAGGAAGTGACCGGCATCGCCCATGACTCCCTGGAGGCCCTGTCAGTTGCCGACACCGCCACCCTGGCCAGACTCCTGGTGCCCCAGGCCATGATCTACAGCCTCCGGGAGGGAGACGCTGGGTCGTCGATGGGGGCTGTTTCCCGGGTGGCGTTCCTGGAGAGTCTGGGAGGAGAAGACCAGGAGCTGCTGGAGCGGATGTGGAATCCGACGGTCCAGGTTCAGGGCCGGGTGGCCATGGTCTGGACGCCCTACGACTTTCACCTGAACGGCGAATTCAGTCACTGCGGCATCGACGTATTTACGATGCTGAAGGGGGCGGAGGGTTGGCAGGTCGCCAGCATCACGTACAATGTTGTTCTGGAAGGGTGCACTCCAAGTCCACTGGGACCTCCAGGAAGGAGTGGGAAATGAATGGACGTTCTCTTCAACGAGGCCTCACCGCTCTCCTTACGGTGGGGTGTGTTGTAGCCAATCCTCAGATTCTCTCTGGCCAAACAGAGGGGTTTCTGGCGCCGGGGATGGTGGTGGAGGGACCCATGGGCGGGGAGAAAGGCGCCTCCTACGGCTTTGAAGCCGAATCCGCCGGGGTTCTCACCATCGTCGTCCGATCCCTGGACGAGACCGATTTGATCCTTCTCGTCACCGACTCCGACGGGCAGCCTCTCCCCAACGGGAGATCCGATCAGGACCTGGGGGGGGACTCGGGGGCCGAACAGTTCGCTGTCACCCTCCCAAGGGCCGGTAAATACCAGGTCCGGGTCGATACTTTTGGAGGAAGCCAGGGCTCCTTCAAGATCGGGGTCTCATGGCTTCCCTTCCCGGATCTGGAGATACCCGCCGATCTGGACGGGGCTCCCAGCTCTGCGATCCGGATTCAGGTGGGTCAGGATACCCGTAACGATTCCATCGATGGAGCGACGGGGGATTACTGGGACTGGTTCGTTCTGAAGGCGGAGAAGGGGGGCACGCTGACCGTTGCGACCCGTGCCGAAGATGGAGACCTGATCCTGGAGGCTTTCAGCAGCGGTGCATTCGCAGAACCCCTCGAACGCTCCGACCAGGATCTCCAGGGTAAGGGTGGGAATGAGGCATTGACCCTGGCGGTGGAAGCCGGTGAGGAGTTCTTCTTCAAGGTGTCGGCATTCAGTGAAGGGGTCCTTATCCCTTATCGCCTTCAGATAGGGTTCATCCCGAACTGACGTGAAGCCAAGCCCTTCGTCCCTTCTTACGAAGAATCTCATGATTCATAGCTCCCGTCCGCACCGCCGAATTAATCCCAGGAATCTCCGATTCCTCAGCGTTCTTCTTCCTCTCGGCCTTTCGGCCTGCGGCCCTGGAGACCCGGGCATCTCCTTCCCTGATGGATGGCCCTACTCGGTCGACGAGGCAGCCGTTCCCGGGGAACACGGGATGGTGGTGAGCACCGACGAGTACGCTTCTACCGTCGGAGTCCGGATTCTGCGGGCTGGAGGGAACGCCGTTGATGCCGCCGTCGCCACCTCCTTCGCCCTGGCCGTCGTCAATCCTGAGGCGGGGAACATCGGAGGTGGTGGATTCATGGTGATTCGACTGGCCGACGGGACTACCGCCAGTCTGGATTACCGGGAGCGGGCACCTCTGGCGACCACCCGAGACATGTACCTGGACGAAGCCGGAGAGCTGACGGAGGCTTCCACCTTCGGCCATCTGGCGGTGGGGGTGCCCGGAGCCGTGGCCGGGCTCTGGGAAGCTCATCGGCGGTTCGGATCCCTGTCCTGGGCAGAATTGGTGGCTCCAGCCATGGAACTGGCCGAAGGGTTCGAGATAAGGGAGCGGCAGGCCCGGCAGATTTCCATGGCTGAAGAGAACCTCAGGATGTTCCCCTCCAGTGAGGCCGCCTTTCTTCCGAATGGGAAGCCCCCGGTGGTGGGGGAGACCTTCAGGCAGCCGGAGCTTGCGGCCACGCTGGGGCGAATTGCGGCCAGAGGTCGGGGCGGGTTCTATCGGGGTAGAACGGCTGATCTCATCGTGGCGGAAATGGAGCGGGGCGGCGGGATCCTGACCCATGATGATCTCGAAGGGATGGAAGCTGTCTGGCGGGATCCCATCGAAATCAGCTACAGAGGCCACACCCTCATCTCCATGCCACCCACCTCCAGTGGCGGGGCCACATTGGCGGCCATGGCCAAGATCCTGGAAGGATACGATTTAGGGTCCCTCGGCTATCAATCCGCTGAGCATGTCCATCTTCTGGCCGAAGCTTGGAAGCGAGCCTATGCCGACAGAAATACCTACCTGGCCGACCCGGATTTTGTGGAGATACCTCTCGAACGAATGATCTCCGACGAGTACGGGGCCGAGCGGCGAGCCACCATCGCGATGGATCGGGCTACTCCTTCCATGGAGGTCGGTCCCGGGCTGGGCCCCGCTGACGAGGGTGAGACCACCCATCTCTCCATCGTCGACGCGTCCGGAAATGCCGTGGCCATCACCACCACCATCAACTCCTTCTTCGGGAGCAAGGTCACGGTGGAGGGCGCCGGCTTCATCCTGAACAACGAGATGGATGACTTTTCGGGGCGACCCGGTTTCCCCAACCAATACGGATTGGTCCAGGGTGAGGCCAACGCCATCGCTCCCGGGAAAAGGATGCTCTCGGCCATGACCCCCACCATCGTGGTGGACCCGGACAATGAACTCCTCCTGGTCGTCGGGTCCCCTGGGGGAGCCACCATCATCACCAACTTGTTTCAGCAGATCTCCAATGTGATCGATTTCGGAATGGGTGTTCGCCAGGGAGTGAACGCACCCCGGGTCCATCACCAGCACCTTCCCGACAGGATCCAATTCGAGCCAGGGTCTCTATCCCCAGAGGTCGTCTCTGCTCTGGAAGCCATGGGACATGAGATGGACGAGCGGATTCGTACCGGGGATGTTTATCCTTACATCGGGGACGTTCAGGCTATCATGCGTCTTCCAGACGGGACCTTGGCCGGCGCCTCGGACCACCGAAGAGGTGGGGCGGCCGTCGGATACTGATCAACTAGGAAGAGGAAAACATGAAGAACAATGGAACCAGTCGGAGAGACTTCTTGCGGGCTTCCGCAGTGGCGGGGGGAGCGTTGGGCCTTGGTTTGGTCCCTGGAGCTTGTGAGGCCTCCCGGTCGAACGCCTCATCCCCTCAGACAGGTCCGGCCGAGAAGCTGAAAATCCTGGTTCTAGGCGGGACCGGGTTCATCGGACCCCACACCGTCCGTTATGCCTTGGAACGGGGGCACGAGCTCACCCTCTTCAACCGGGGCAGAAGCAATACCGAGCTTTTCCCTGACGTCGAGAAGCTCGTGGGAGACCGGAACGGGGAGCTCGAATCTCTGAGGGGCCGGAGTTGGGACGTTTGCTTCGATAACAACGCCTCCAATATCGACTGGGTGGTGTACTCCACCGAGTTCCTGGAGGATTCGGTTGATCGGTACCACTACGTGTCGTCCCGTTCGGCCTATTCCGACCTCAGTTCCATCCCCATGGGTATCCACGCACCCACCTTCACCTACGAGACCGCAGGTGTGGAACCGGGCGCCGAACGTCTTCCCTACGGACTTCAGAAAGCCCTCTGCGAGAGGCAGGTTCAGAAGGTTTTCCCTGAAACATCCACCATTTTCCGGCCAGGGCTGATCATCGGGCCTGGGGACGCCACGGATCGATTCACCTACTGGCCCGTGCGGATCCACCGAGGTGGTGAGGTGCTCTCTCCGGGTGATCCGTCGGACCCGGTGCAGATTATCGATGTCCGGGACTTTACGGAGTGGATGGTCCGGGTGGCTGAGGAGGGTCACAACGGTGTATTCAACTGCGTCGGGCCTGCCACGCCTCGTCCCATGGCCGAGCTTCTTTACGGGATCAGGGCGGTGACTACCGCCGAAACCACCTTCACCTGGGTTCCCCAACCCTTCCTCGAGGAACAGGAGATTCGCCCCTCCCCCCACATGCCGGTGTGGATGCCGCCGAGGCCCGGCCGGGAGGGGTTCGCACGCTTCGACCTCACGCCCGAGGTGGAGCGTGGTCTCACCTTCCGCCCCTTGGCGGTGACGGCGAAGGAGACGCTGGATTATCACTTCGCACGCCCCCAGGAAGAGCAGGAGAATCTGCGGGCGGGGGTAACCCCGGAGCGGGAAGCCGAGGTACTGGCAGCCTGGCACGCCGCGAACGGCTAAGAGGTTTATAGCGTGCGTGCCACCGGGCCCCGGTCCTGAGATCGTCATGGGAAATCCGTTTCCAGATCTCATGAAGAGGAAGGTGGTGCAATGGAGCATCGCCTACGGGGCTGTGGCGGTGGTGCTCGTTGAGGTTCTGGACATTATCGGGGGCAGGTTCCGCTGGCCCGAGTTCCTGCTGGAAGCAGGGATCGTGGTTCTTGCTCTCGGTTTGCCGGTGACGATGGTCCTGGCTTGGTTCCACGGAGAGAAGGGTCGGCAGAGAATTGGTGGCCTGGAGGCAACTCTCCTCGTTGGGATCGCGGCCCTGGGTGCCGTTACGCTCTGGCTTGTCCGCGGAGAGGGGGAAGTTGCCCCAGATACGGCGGTTTCCGATTACGAATTTCTGAGTCCGCCAGAGCCCTCGGAGAGTAGAATCGCTGTCCTACCCTTCGACAACCTCAGTCAGGCAGGGGAGGCGGATTCTTATCTGGCCGAGGGGCTCCACGACGAGCTTATCACGCAGAT
>JAUXEE010000014.1 GCA_030618065.1 Gemmatimonadota bacterium | reverse complement strand
GGCTGATCCCGAACGCCCCCAGGAGTCCGAAGCCATAGTACCTCCCTCGAAAGTCCACCTGCGTGGAAAAGGAAACGGGCTCCTCCAGCGCAACGGACGTCTCTCCCCTGCCGTCTCCGTACATCAACGAGACGTTCAGAAAAGGCAGAACCCATAGGTCGCCGCGGACGTTGCCCGTGATCATGTTGGTCCCTGCAGATTTGAACTTGACGACGTCGAACGGCACCAGGGCAGCATCCCCCAGGCTCAACTGCAGGTCGTCGATAATGACATCGAAGCGTTGGCTCAGGAAATTTGCGCTTACTCCAAAGGGGTAGGGGATGTCGAAGCCCCGCTCCACGACCTTCTTTCCCCAGATGGGGAAGATGTAGTCGTACGTCGCAGCCGCGCTGTCACCCTGTTCTTCGGTGAGACGAAGGTCAGCCTGCCCGCTGGCCATCGAGGGCGTCAGCGCGAGACACAAGGCCCCGAGGGTCCAGAGAAAAAGACGGGAGCTCAGGGTCTCTCTCAGGTCACTTCGGACTCTTCCCATCGGGTTGGCTCTCAGATGAGTGGGATGCTGGGGATGGGGAAGGTCGCGGTGATGGCCAGGGCATGTCCCTGGGTCTTCGTCCGGGCGCCCGTCTCCCACAGATAGCGGATATTCACCAGCGCAATCAGCTTCTCACTCGTTGCCAGGGGCAACGTGACCTCAGGACCAAATCCGTACACCTTGTGCTTCCCGATCTCCCTTCCACTGGGGAGTTCGAAGTCGGTACCGAAATCGTCGTCGGTGATCTTCCACTGTGCGAAATAGGCCGCGCCGACGGTGAGGGCTCCTTCCATGAACGATTTTCCGAATCCTCCTTCCAGGGTAATGATGTCACCGACCTTGGCGTCGGAGTCCTTCTTTTCGCTATGGGTTTCGTAATATGCCGTTGTGGCCAGGTGCCAGCTCCTGGCTTCATCCAGGAAGATCGATGTGCCTGCATTCAACTCGAAGGTCCACATTCCCAAACCCACGTTGTCGTCGGCGTCGGCTTCGTACCGGCCCGTCGGAGCAAAAAACGCGAGACCTGCCGTGAAGTCGGCCCGTTCCCGGTGCCAACCGAGGTTGACCGGCTGGAAGTAAAGGTCCCCCAAAGCGGTCCCAGTCTTGGACTTTCGATCGAGAATCGGGACCTCCAAGCCAATGTTGGCGATGGGCAGGACCAGGAGGGCTCCGTAGTTGGCTCCCAACACCTTGTGGTCGGTCACCCACCAAAGCATCGGAGCAAAGGAGTTCACTGTGAGGTCGCCTGGATCATTCGTTTCGAAGCCTACTTCTTCTCCGTCACCGTTCCGTAGCAGGTCGGTCCCGTAGCGGTAATAGAACGCAAGGGCGTAGAAACCCGGCTCCGGTTGGCTGCCTGACAGGACCCCGAAATCACCGAGGCCGTTATGACCGTTGAACTGGGCATGGGCCTGCCCCGCCCAGCAGGAAGCCACTCCGGTCACGAGTAAGAAAGTTCGCGCTGTCCTGGCGAGAGTCATGTCCCAACCCCTTTCATCGCTGCTGAGGCGCGTGAGGAAGACATATCAAAGATGTGAGCTTTTGGGCCGCAGCCCTTTCCGTTGGTTTTGAAGAGTCCATCTTACCCTATTTTGCGGGGATAGGTTTAGCAAGAGGGAAGCCCGGCCACATATACCGCCCGGAATTTCCAGTGCGGCAAGGGGGGGCTTGCATCCTGAACCCTGGGCCATCCACCTTCCCGTCACGATGGTAACGAAACTCATCATCGACCGATTCGGCTCCGTTCGTCGCAGGGCGACGTTCCTTTTCTCGGGTCTCTTCGGAGTGCTGTCGACGCCGGGGTTTGCGCAGGAACTGGTGCCGGCGGCCTACACGCCGGCCCCGGTGGGCGGCAATCTGGTGACAGTCACGGCCGGCTACTCCAGCGGAGACCTATCCTTCGACCCGTCGCTGCCGGTGGAGGACGCCAGCGCCCGCATCAGTGCCTGGTCGGTCGGTTACGGGCGGACCTTCGGGTTTTTCGGTCGGGCCGCGAACGTCACCGTCATCGTCCCCTACGTGGTCGGCGACGTCGAGGGTGTCTATATCGGTGAACAGACCTCCGTGGAACGATCAGGTGCTGCCGACGCCGTTTTACGTTTCGGCGTAAACCTCTTCGGTGTTCCGGCGATGGACCGTGAGGCATTCGGTATCTACAGGCCCCGCACCCTCCTCGGCGCTAGTCTCCTCGTCAGGGCACCGACGGGGGAGTACGACCCGACCAAACTCATCAACATCGGAGCTAATCGCTGGGGGTTCAAACCCGAGGTCGGCATCGCCCACGTGGCTGGGAAATGGGCTTTCGACGCTTACCTCGGCGGCTGGTTTTTCACCGACAATTTGGACTTCTACGGGGGCAAGACCCGATTTCAGGACCCCATACTGTCTACCCAGGCCCACGTTCGCTATCGCGTGAGTCCAGAGTTCTGGGCAGCCCTCGACGGCAACTTCTGGAAGGGCGGCGGAACCAAGGTCGACGGAGTGGCCAACGACGACCTGCAGAGTAATTCCCGGGTCGGCCTCACGGTGGCCTGGCAGGTCGCCCCCAGGCACGGGCTTCGCCTCGCCGCCAGCCGCGGCGCGTTCACCCGCGTCGGCGGCGATTTCACGTCCATCGGCGTGTCGTACAGCTACACCTGGATGTGAAGACGCTGGAAAAGCAGGCAGAACCCAGGTGCCGTCCCTACCCCAATGGGTCACACCCTCAAAAGTGTCGTTGGTAGGAGCGGATTACTCCATCCCCAACCTAGAACTTCACCGTGCTGAACCTCTCCTCCAGGGCGGTGCCACCGTAGACGATGTCCTTCGCCGTATTCCCGTTGAGGCGGGCAGTAGGACCATAGTAACGGGCGATCCAGTAGTACCCACTTGCAGCCACAGGCATCCAGTAGGTGCCGTCCTGGGGGTCTTCCATGCTGAAGGTGAAGGTGACGTTGCCGTTCTCGTCGGGCTCGGTGTTGAAAGCGTTATAGGCCTGGGTGTCGTGCCCACCGATGTCTGCCGGATTCAGCGGAAGGAAGGTGTCCGCCCCGTACCGCGTCACAGACCAGAAGAGGTCGACCCCAGGGTCGTAAGGCAGTGTTACGACGAACGGTCCATTGGCCCCAGCCAAAGGGGTCCCGTCCTGATTCATGGGGATCTGCTGGTAGAGAGCGTGGTGTACCGGGAATCCCAGGTGGCCCAGGAGGGTGCCGGCGGCCCGGAACTTATGACTACCACTTGCCGGATGATCCACGGCCTCGAACATGCCCACGTTCCCGCTCACGCCACCGGAAGCCAGAAAGCCCTTGAGGCTCTCGAAGGTCTCGGCATGAACCTCCGGTGAATAGATTCTGGCAGCTTCCGCCATGAGATCCCTCGTCTGCGGATACGGGTTGGAATTGGCTATGGTCCACTGGATCAAGGCCTGAGTGTCCGCTGGATCAGGAAGTTCGATTTCCCCCGTCTCACCGCTCATGCTGGCTCTACGCCGAATGGCATCGGCCTCGGTGTCCTCGTTGAAGGCGAAGGACTGCGTGCGAAGGAAGACGAAGGGAAAGAGGGAGGCCGAGCGGACAACCTGTCCCTCAGGGATGTCGCCTTCATAGTCAGCATGGACGATGACGAAGCGCTCCGCACCAGGCCCTGTGACCTGGTCGAAGAACGCGTGGTGCTCCATGTCGAAGATTTCGATACTGGAATACCGATCGTCCCGAGCTGGGGTTTCCACAACAACCGGGCCAAACCGGAGATCGGCTGCCGCCTTGCTATAGAAGTGGTCCAGGGCGGGCGTGATGACGAAAGACTGGTAGTCGGCGATGGGAGGATGATCGAAAACGTTGAATCCGAAATCCCGGATATGCCCAACGGTCAGGCCCATGTGGTGGGCGATCTTGTAGCCAACGTACTGGACATCGGGCAGATCCGCCCCGGCGACCGAACCGGACTGAGGGTTCTGCTCGGCCTGGGGGGCTTCCCCTCCGCAGGAACTGGCCACGAGTAGGAGCGCCAACAATGCCGGGGTAGCAAACCCCTTTTTCAGCCACCGTACATGATCCTTCACTTTGTTCTCCTTTGGTAGTTGTTCCGGACCCCGCACAACCATCAGTTGACCTTCACAACCGGGTCGTTGGCGAGGGAGTATTCCTCACCCTCGGTTCCGTCAGTTCACTCTGGCCGGGTCGGACATCTTCCAACTCTTGTCGTAGAAGGCCTCCATGGGACCGTACAACCGAAAATAGAGGAAGAACCCTTCACCTGGAATGGTCTGCACCCAGTTCGCCTCATATCCCTCAGGAGCTTCGGGACCGAAATAAACCTGGTAGGAGCCGTCGGCCTCTTGCCTCAACTCTTCCAGGCTCCCCACAGAACCTTTTCTCGTGGAATTCAGGACCGGGGTTCGCGTCCTGTTGCTGTAGGCTACGAAGGACCAGAAGTCTGCTGCCGGCGCGTCGGGCGGCACCGTGACAACATAGGTGTTACCTCCATCCAGCCAGGCCTCCTGGTCGTCCAGATAGATGCCCAGGTATTTGGATCCCTGATTGCGCGTGGGGAGCACCATGCCCCTGGACGTGGAGAAGGCTTCGTACGTGTACGAGCCGATCTCTTTGGCCTCGTAGTAGTCGGGATGCATCAAATCGAGCTGGGTTTGATTGAGGATGTAGCGCCAGTTTCGATCCGGCCAATGCTTGGATTTGTAGGATCGCTTTGAGAAGGTGTTGACCATGGCGATGGCGTCGCCCACGATCGCTGCCTCTTCCAGAACCCTGGCGTTCTCCGGGCTGGGTTGGAAGTCTTCAGACCGATAGACTTCACTGTGTCTCAGCAGCGTCAGGATTATCCGGTTCGTGGGGATTGCATCGATGGGCTCGCCCCTCAGTACCGCGTGGACATCCTTCCAGAACTGTATCCCCCGGGCAGGGTGGCCCATCCAGGTGGGCGATTCGGAGGCCTGAGTCCACCGCTGAGCCGACTTGTCCTCGCCGACCTTGTACACGAAGTGCATCTTTCGTAGCCGCTCCGTGCCTTCCGCATCCTCTCCGATAATGCGTGTGCCCAGAAAGATGAGATTGGAGTTGGACTGGATGACATAGTCGGCCATATGACCGGTCGGGATTTCCTGGCCGGGCCCGACGAGCAGGTACGTTCCTCCCTGCCCCTGGTCCGGCCCGAGGACCCCGAGATCCGATTGCGGTCGCTGGTAGATATCCAGCACCAAGCCACCGATCCTGCCTGCAGGAATCTCGACGTAGTAGGGAGATTCCGAGAGATCGATGTATGTGGCGGTGTACGGGGTCGTGATGTTGGAGGTCAGGATGGGGGACTTTTGATCATAGTTGTCATAGAGCACCCAATCCCCGTATTCGGCCTCATCCAGGAAGCCCTTCCACCAGGCGGCATAGCCCGCGATGGGAATGGCCATCTCGTAGGCGGCATCCTCCACCCCATGGAGTATGAGGTCATACTCCTCTTTGGGGTCTCGGAGCAGGTTGGGGTTGGCCTCTTGCGCCATGGCAATAGACGGCGGTGTAAGGACCGCCCAAGGGCGACCATCCGTACTCTCCTCATCACGGGACCCCTTTTTGAAAAGTTTTCGGCTGATTTCGGTCGTCGGCACACGTACCTCTCCCAACATGGCTGAGATCCAGCTTGGTGGGATTGTTGCCGGGGAAATCCCAGTTGCTTTGAAGACGTCATCTCTCCGTTGGGAGGTTTTGCGCCTCATGCTCCCCATTTCTCGAGTTGCAGGGATTCGCGTCATGGATCCAAAGAGTTCCCGGAACTTCCCCCGCGAATACGACCCGAGCCTGAAGGAGTACCTGAGCCACCCCGATCACCTACGTCAGTTGGTGGATGGCTTACCCACGGTCCTGGTCGCGATCTCTCCGGATGGGGAGCTCTTCCCCCTTAATCAGGCAGCCAAAAAACTCGCCTGGGATCTCCGAACCGAAGAGACCGAGATCGCCCCTGGCCGAGTATGCTTGGAACCCGACAGCACGGCGAACCTATTCAGCGAGTCGAAAGACCGGTCGCCTTCGTCACCATACGAATTCAGTGTCGAGACGGGTGCCGGTGAACGGCTTTTTCAGTTCCAGAGGATCCATATGGGTGACCCGCTGGGTCCGGCGGGTCGAGCCATCGGGACGTTATCGGATGTCACTGAGGTGCCAAGGGCGGAGGCGGCCCTCCGGCAATCGGAGGAGAAGTACGAGAAGGCCTTTGCCCTTAGTGGTGGAGGGATAGAGGAATCAATTACGACGGGATCCCGATGACGCTTCATCAATGTTCCGGAACATTCACAGAATCAGTATCTTTTATTGGAGGCGATGGATAGCCCGTGCGTTACGATTGAAGTGCCATCTGGGCTTTCCTATCCTCCCGGAGAGAGAAACAGATGTTCACTGGCGGTAAGGGCCGTGCGTGTGACAGGGCCGAAGGACCGGGCAGGTGGATCGGGAGTTTTCGGTTTGCCACGGCCCTCATATATGTTGCCCTGAACCTGGGGCTGGTACTGCTTCATGCCAACGAAGAGTTCTACCCCCATTCCACCCGAGAGTGGGCCGATCCCACCAAAGAACATCACCACGGCCACAACCACGCCGCCTGTCTGGTCTTCTGGATCTCCGCCCCGTCTCCGGCTCCACTCCCGGTTCCTGCCCAGATTCACCAAGGGCACCCCGTTCCCGGGGAGCCGGAACCCGCCGCATCCCCACCCCTTTCCCCCTGGCGAAAGGGGCCCCTCCCCCGCGGACCTCCTCTAACAGCTTGATCCGCTGACAGAAAAGCGCTGGTAACCCGCCCTGGGATCGGCATGGCCGTGTCCCCAGGGCCGGGTGTGGATCGACATTGAACGAGGAGAGACCCTTTGAGTGCCTTTCACGTGGGGAGGGTGAGTCCGCGCGGTGCGCCCATCTCCCCGGGCAGGAAGATGGCCCGTCTTCTTCCCCTGTTGACCCTGCTGCTCTTCGCACTCACCCCTCTGCCGACGAAGGCCCAGAGGTCTCAAGAGACCCGGGGCGTGCTGGCCGGCTCGGTTCTGGATTCGGGGGGGCAGCCCATCGAAGGAGTCCAGGTCCGGATCCCGGGGCTCGGGCTCCTGACCCTCACCGAAGCTGACGGGAGCTTCCGCCTGGATGAAGTGCCTGCTCGGCTCCTGCGCGTGAGCTTCGTGCGCATCGGGTACGGGACCCACCTGGAAGAGGTCCTGCTTCGGGGCGGGACCGTTGCCCGGCTGGATGTGACCCTTTCCGCTGCCCCGGTGGCCCTTCGTGAGCTGGTGGTCACGGGCACTCCTGGGGTTCGAGACCCCCTCACAACTCCTCAGAACGTGCACGTTGTGGTCGGGGAGGAGATGGAGGGGTTCCGGGGGGAATCCCTGGGAGCTCTTCTCTCCCGGACCATGTCCGGGGTGGCCAACATCGAGACCGGTCCCCAGGCGGGAATCCCGGTCCTGAGGGGTCTAAGCGGGACCCGAGTCCGGGTGCTCCAGAACGGAGTGGGCCAAGAGTATTATCAGTACGGTGTCCGCCATCACCTCACCACCTCCCTGGTGGAAGCCCAGCGGGTTGAAGTGGTCCGGGGCGTGTCCAGCCTCCTGTACGGCTCTGACGCTCTGGGAGGCGCCGTGAACATCCTCACCAAGGAGCTCCCGGTGTCTCCTGAGGGCCGGTCCCTGGTCGGGGGCGAGGTGGCCGGACAGTTCTTCACCAACAACAGAGAGTGGGCCGGGCACCTGGACCTTCACGCCGCCACCCCCCGATTCGGCTTCCGCGGGGGGATTCAGCTTCGCGAGGGCCATGATATCACGGTCCCCGAGGCTCCGGATTTCTTCGAGACCTCGGCGGCCGGGACGGCGAAGACGGGGAAGTACGGGGACCCCAAGTACACGGGAACTCTACCCCACACCGACTTCCAGCAGAGGTCGGAGTACGCCCAGGCCGGATTTCGGGGAAGGATGGGGAGAGGAGAGATCTTTGTCACCCACTGGGACAACAAAAACAACTTCCTCCTTCCTCTGGGAGGACCCAAGGGAAGCATCTTGGACCCGCCCAAGGGTCTGGGCCTTCACTTAGCCCAGGCCAACCTGACGCTGAAGGGAATCCTGGTGTTCGACCGCTTCACGCTTCGGCCCACCTTCAGCTACCAGAAGGCGGTACGCCAGGCCGCGGCGCCAGGAGACCTCATCGAAGACGACCCCGACTTCGAGGTGGACCTGGAGAAGAACGTCTTCACCAGCCGTGTCGAGTTGGCCCATAGCCCCATTCGCGGGCTGGAAGGTATCCTGGGAGCCGAGGTGGTACTGCAGGACGGCGAGTCCCTGGGCCCGGTGGAGATGGAGCCCGGCTCCGTGGTGACGAATGTGGGGGTCTTCGCCTTCGAGGAGCGAGGACGGGGGCGCCTGACTCTCTCCGCCGGCGCTCGGGTGGATTACCGGTATTTGAACGCGGAGGCAAACTCCCTTACCCAGGATCCCGAACTTCTGGCCCAGGAGTACCTGGTGGCTTCCGGGTCCCTGGGATTGGCCTATGCCCTCCGGGAGGGGATCACCCTGGCGGCCCAAGCCGGGACCGGCTTCCGTGCCCCCACGGTCTTTGAGTTGTTCGCTGACGGGGAGCATGGGGGAGTGGCCGCCTACCAGCGAGGCGATCCGAATCTGGACCCGGAGCGGGCCTTGAACCTGGATTTATCTCTTCGCTGGGCTGTGGACCGGTTCGTCGGCGAGATCACCGGGTTCTGGAACCGCATCGCGGACTACATCTACCTGGAGAATACGGGCACCGAGACGGAATCGGAGCTGCCCATCTATCAGGTCGCCCAGACGGACGCCAATCTGAACGGGGTAGACGGGATGGCCGAGGCGGACCTCCTCCCCTGGCTCTCAACCGGACTTCGTTTTTCCTGGGTGAAGGGAGAGGGCAAGGATCTGGAGGATCCCTCGGGAGATTCCAGGGACGGGCCCCTTCCCCTCCTCCCGGCGACCCGACTGGGAGCGTTCGTGGAGTTCCGCGCCCCCGATGTGGGAAACCTCCGAGCATCTAACCTGCGATTGAAGGTGGACGGGGCCTTCGACAAGGACGCTGCCGGTGTCATCGAGCCCTTCTCACAGTTCGATCTGATTCCCTTTGGAACGGCCTCCACTCAGGGGTATGCACTTCTGGGCCTCGAAGCCCGGACCACCCTGGACCTGGGATTGTCCCCGATCCTGGTGAGCATAACGGTGGACAATCTCCTGGACGAGGTGTACAGGAGCTTCCTCGACACCTATAAGGGGTACGCCCTCTCGCCAGGCCGGAGTATCGGTTTGCGCGTCAGTGCCCCGCTAGGGCTCACACGCTGACCCGGCCTCATGTCGGCTACGCCCGCCCACGATACCAACCGGCCAGTCGCGTTGGGGGTACGCCGAGGTGGTATGCGACAACGATGATGAAGTTCAGAACGGATGTGCGCACCACTCCGAGCCTTTCCCATCTGCGACTGGACGTGGTAACACGCTGAGGCAGCACCTCCACTCGGCCGCGCCGCCGCAGACGGCGTATGAGCTCGAAGTCCTCCATCAAGGGCAGGTCCGCAAATCCTCCCACATCATGGAAGGTGTCGGAGCGCAGGAATATCGCTTGGTCGCCATACGGGAGGGCGGAGAGGCGACATCGAATGCCCACCACGGCTTCTACGATTCGATACTTGGTCGGGGCAGCATCGACAGCCAGTGAGAAAGCGCCCACGACGACCTCGTGGTCGGCAAGCGCGTCCTCTACCGCCTGCGCGTACTCTTCGGGGAGTGTCGTATCAGCGTGTAGGAAGAGGAGTACATCCCCCACCGCAGCCTCAGCACCGACGTTCATCTGTCTGCGTCTGATCGGATCGATCCGGCGGGAGTGCCTCGACCACATCATCGTTCTCAACGAACGGCACCTCCTACGGGTTCTTCGCAGCTACGCGTCCTACTATCACTCATCGCGAACCCACCGGTCATTGGACAACGACAGCCCTGATTCGCGTCCTGTTGAGCCGCCCGGGATGGGCGATGTGGTAGCCCTCGCCCAGGTTGGCGGGCTTCATCACCGTTACACCCCCCAGCTCGCTGCCTGATCTCCCGCCTTCCCAAGGCTGATCCCACCATCGCGTGCACGTGGCGGGACGAGCATCTTTACGCGCTCCAATCCCGGTCGTCATGGGCATAAGTTTGAAAAGGCCCAGCCAGATGCCCGTCCCGCCCTGGCACCGGCTCTCGACAGCCCTTTGACCCTTCGGCGTGCCGCTCTTAAGTCACCCATCGTCCTTCGCGCCACTCCCTCGTCCCACTCGGATGAGGTTTTCGCCACCCACAGGGATCAGATCCTCACCACGCCCACCGATACGCCACACTCGCCAACAATTGTTCCCGGCCGATGAACCCGGCTTCTACCCTGGCTTCCCAGCTCTTGTTGAACTCGAACCGACTCCCCATGAGGAAGTTATACGGGTCGGCCGGTTTCTTGTTTATGGAGTAGTTGATTTTGACGGTGCTGGGATCAACGGCCAGAACGGCCTCGGCGATCTGATCGACCAGCAGCCAGAACCTAGATGCCCTTCTTGCAGCCGCCTCCAAAGCGAGTCCAACTATTTGAGTTGGTTTTGAAGCCTCGCCTGCAGCCCCCAAACCTGATCCTCATGGGTGCAAGTTCCGAAGCCTCTCTGGAAATGATCATCCCAAGGGCGCCTGGTGTAGACTCTACCTCTATTGCCCACCGCTGCCCAACGCGGCGGGGAAAAGAAATCAGGGATTCGGAGAACTCTCCTGAGCGTTACCTTTCGTCAGGAGTTCCGAAGGATGGGCCGGGCCTTGATCAAGGTTCAGGAATCGGCCCCCCGGTGGTCTGATCCCTTTGCTGCTACGGCTCTCAAATGTTCAAGTCCCAGCTACTCACCATCGCTTTAGCTCTTCTGTTCGCACCAGCCATCAATTGCGCGGCCCAGGCTGCACCCGGCGGGGGGCTCACCGAAACTGCCGAGGAAATCCGTCTCCGGATCGAGACGTACCGATCCACTGGACAGATCTGGGTGAGTGAAACCGCCCTGGCAGCCTCCGGGCTGCTGGCCGAACTCTACGAGGCCAGACAATTCGCCCCCCTGTGGGACGACGACGCGAACCGACGGGATCTATTCGACGCGATCCGGAGGGCGCCGGAGCAGGGATTCCGCCCGGCGGACTACCATCTCCCCGAGCTGGAGATACGGGGATTGGAGTCAGGGCTCCCCTCCATCCCGACAGACGCCGCCGCGGGAGACCTCCTCCTCACCGATGCGTTCATTCGTCTCGCCTTCCACCTGCGTTTCGGAAAAGTGAATCCCAACGCCCTTAACGCGGACTGGGATTTCCAGCGGGAGATCCGGAGCCAGGATCCTGCCCAGGCCTTGGCGGAGGCCCTGGCATCGGGAAGCCTGGCCCGGGAGTTGGAGGCCCTTCCGGTCGTGCATTCTGCCTATGACCGAATGAAGGCGGCCCTGGCCAAGTATCGGGCGCTTCAAGACGCCGGCGGTTGGCCCCGGATCGGTGATGGTCCCACCCTTCACAAGGGCGACCGCGATCCCAGAGTGGCAACTCTGAGGACCCGCCTGGAGGCCACAGGGGACCTTCCGGCGGGAGGGGCCCCCGGTTCCATGGGTGTGGGAGGAGAGGACCCGACCTTGTTCGATGACGCTCTCGAGGCCGCGGTCCGGACCTTCCAGTACCGCCACGGATTGGATGTCGACGGTGTGGTGGGGAGCGGGACCCTGGAGGCCCTGAACGTCCCGGTGGAGGCCCGGGTGGATCAGATCCGGGTGAACCTGGAGCGTGCCCGTTGGATCCTGCAGGACCTGGGTGAGGACTTCGCAGCCGCCAACATCGCCGCCTTCGAGGTCCACATCGTCCGGGACGATACCATTGCCTGGACCACCCGGGCCCAGGTGGGAAAAACCTACCGAAAGACCCCCCTCTTTCGGGCGGATTTGACCTACGTGGTTTTCAACCCGACATGGACGGTTCCCCCTACCATCCTGGCCCAGGACGTCCTCCCAGCCATCCAAAGCGACCTCGGATATCTAGAGACGAAACACATGGACGTCCTCACCCACGATGGACGGGTGGTGGATCCGGCCACCGTAGATTGGGCCAGCTACTCCGGCAGGGATTTTCCGTACATCATCCGGCAACGGCCCGGTCCGTGGAACGCTCTGGGACAGGTGAAGTTCATCTTCCCGAATCCCAACTTCGTGTTCATTCACGACACCCCGTCCACCAGCCTCTTCGACCGGAGTGTTCGCACCTTCTCCTCGGGATGCGTCCGCATCGAGGACCCCCTGGACTTCGCGGTACAGGTCCTGGGCAGCTCCGGCCAATGGGACGACCAAACCGTTGCCGACGCGGTGGCCAGCCAGGAAACCCAGACGGTTCACCTGGCCCATCCCCTGCCCGTCCTTCTCCTCTACTGGACTGCCGAGGGCGGACGAGACGGACTCATACACTTCAGAGAGGATGTTTACGACCGGGACGGGGTAATCCTCCAGGAGCTGGACGGACCGTTCGATTTCTGGCTCGATTTGGCACGAAAGGGATCCCCTTGATGTTGACCAGGGTAGAAGACGGCCATGAAGACCGAAGATGATCCCTTCGGCCGGGGTGCTCCCGCGGCGCCCCGGCCGAGAGTTTTGTGCAGTCGCTGTAGTCTGAGGAAACCCGCCCGGCGGCGGCGTGGCCTCCTGGCCGCCCTGGTACCGGCGTTGTTCTTTGTAGGTTCTGGCCCAATGTTCGGGGCGGTGGCTTCACCGGCCGTGGCCGCTGCACCCAGATTTCCCATCGTCCGCCATGTATTGGATCCAAATTTGACCCCGCGTCGGTATGTACCGGCGGCGATTTTCCAACCCAGTCACGCGGGTTTTTCCCTCAGGGCCGATGGACGCCCCCTCCTTTTCCAGGTCCAGGCGATCCTGGCACTTCCGGGGCAAATCATCGAAGTCCGCCCGGACCCGAACGAATCGGGAAACGGTTTTACCCTGCGAGTCCGTGAGGGTGAGGTCACGGACCGGGAGGTGGGCTGGTCATGGACGGCTCCTACAGTTCCCGGGGCCTACCCCCTGGAAATCGCACATAACGGGACTGGCGAATCCGTTTCCGTTACGGTCCTGGTGGCCCACCCCGCCGATGGGTTGAGGGACGGGCGAATTCACGGATACCGCCTCGGGCAGTACAAGGAGACCCCCCTCCGCGGCGATTCGGCCTATCTGCCCCCGGTGGGCTTCATCGAAGTCCCTAAGGAGCATCTCGACCTTGCGGTTTCCCCCCACTTCGCCCTCGGCCAGTTCCTCTGCAAACAGGAAGGGGAACGGCGATTTCTCCTCCTGTCCCCGGACCTGGTGACAAAGCTGGAAGCGGGCCTGGAGGCCCTGAACCGGGCCGGCCACTCGATTCCGACCTTCCACGTCATGTCGGGATTCCGAACCCCAGCTTACAATCGGGCAATCGGGAACACTTCGGTGTATTCCCGGCATCTGTACGGAGACGCTGCGGATATTTTCGTGGATGTGGACGGCGACGGGTACATGGATGACCTCAACGGGGACGGCCGGCGCGACATCACCGATGCCCGGCTCCTCATGGACCATTTCGATGGGTTAGCCCAAGATGACGGTCAGGGGGTCAAACCCGGAGGACTGGGCATCTACGGTCCCAAGGCCCACCGGGGTCCCTTCGTCCACGTGGACACCCGGGGCACCCGAGCCCGCTGGTAAACCGCCTTCCCTGGACAACAACCAACACGGCTTTCCTGGAGCGTCGGGACCGCGTGCCTGAGGAACCCACAGACTGGAAGCCAAGCTCGGTCTGGATAGATCAGACCGACAGGACTACTATAGACCTTCCCCAGCACCGCGGAGTCAAAAGGAGCCCCCAAAATGAAGAAGAAGATGAACCCCAGCCTCGGCCTCAGGGTCGTTCTATCCCTTCTGGTCCTTTCTGCATGTGTGTCCACGCAGGAATACGATCAAGCGGTCGCGGAGCGGGACGCCGCAGCAGCTGAGCGGGACCGGGCCCAGGCCCAGCGCGACTCCATCGCGGCGGAGGAAGCCCTCATCCGGAACAGCTATGAAGCTCTCCGGACGATGTTCGCGACGGAGATCGATGCCAAGGAGATGGAGCTGAAGCAGCTGGCCGACGGAGTGGAGGTTCAGATCCCGAGTGACATCATGTTCGCTTCCGGGTCTGCCATGCCGTCCGTGAGCGACGACGTCAGGGATCGGATGTTAAAGCTGGCGGATTACCTGAAAGGAACGGATTTCTTCATCAGCGTCATCGGCCACACGGACAGCCAGCAGCCGACCCCACGGCTGGCCCAACGTTACCCTACCAACTGGGAGCTTGGTGGTGCACGTGCATCGGTGGCTGCCCGGTTCCTCCAGCAAAACGGCGTGGATCCCACGCGGATGGTGGCGACATCCCGAGCGGAGTTCGTTCCCGTTGCTGACAACTCCACTCCGGAGGGCAGGGCCCAGAACCGGCGAATCCAGATCTTGCTACGGAAACTGCCACACTAAACAACCCTGGCAGGCGGGGCCCTGAGGGCGATGCCCTCGTGATATCTATTCACCTCCGGGAATTCGAGCGCCCGAGGGAATTTTCAGCACTTTTCCTTCCGCCAGCGTGGGGTTCCCCTCCAGTCGGTTCAGTTGACGGACGTGCTCTATCTCAGACAGGGCTCCCTCTCGCCGCAGGAGCTCCTCCAGGGAGGTGGCCCCTGGCACCGTAACCAGGCGAATACGGGCCGGCTGGGCATTCAGGATCTCCGGATCGGTGACGGCCCTGAAGCTTCGGATCGTCCGGTTGACGGCAACTCCATTCTGATCCCACCCGGCGGGAGTTCCGAATCCGAGGATTCGGAAGAGTGCCCCTCCATGGTAGAGGAACGCCACCTGTCCTTGGCCAGTGGACCCTTCCGCCTCGTGAATGAAATCCGCCGTAGCAGCAGGGATCCCATTGATAGGATCCCTGGAGGTCCTCAGCGTCTGCACGCCCTCATTGGATCCGAATGCCGTCAGCGCCGCCGCAGGACTGGACCCTTCGGCCAGGCTCAACACGAAGAGGGCATCCTCTCCTGGACTCAACCCCTGCACGGCCTGCTTTAGGTTTTGTGTTTTCCAACCTTCGGGAAGAACAATCTCGAACGCCATCCCAGGGTGAAAGAAACTGTTTTCCCGGAAGAAGCCCTCCCGGGGATCATCGCCGAAAACGAGGCCTTCCAGGTGCGGAAGGTAGTCCTCGGTGCCGATCCGGGGCGGATCGGCCGTGACAACCGTTTCGGCGGCAGCTTCTCGGATGTTCTCTTCCCGGTTTTCCGGAGTCGGATGGGTGGAAAGCCATTCGGGGACCCTCCCCCCTCCTTGCGCTGCCGAGACATCGGCCAACATGGCCATGACCTCAGCGAGCTCCTGAGGGTCGTAGCCCTGACGGCTCATGTACCGGACCCCCAGAGCATCCGCCTGGCGCTCGTCATCCCGGGAGAACTTCATGTCGAAGAGCTGGAGGGGCGCAAGGACCAGGCCTACTGCGTTCTCCAACCGTGGACTGAGGACGCCCACGAGGTTCGGGCCGATTTGGGTCAACTGGGCTCGGGACAATCGTTCCACCGAATGGCGGGCGGTCACATGGCCGATCTCATGCCCCAGAACGCCGGCCAGCTCCGCCTCCGAGTCCAGGTAGGGGAGGATCCCCCGGGTGACGTAGATGTACCCCCCGGGCAGGGCGAAGGCGTTGATGACCGGCTCATCCAGGACCCGGAAGGTCCACGGCAGGTGGGGCCGTTCGGAATCCTCCGCCAGGGCCCTGCCCAGATCCTGCACGTAATTCTGAAAGGACTCGTCTGAATAGAGGCCCATGGAGGCCGCGATCTTCGGGTCGGACTCCCGTCCCAACTGGATCTCCTGTTCTTCCGAGAGGAGCGCCAACTGGCGGTCGCCGGTGGCAGGATTCACGGCGCACCCGGCCCAGAAGAAGAGCCCGAGGGCCAAAACGACGGATACCGGACGGAAGATCGATTTCCCGTGGAAGAGCCTCATGGTTCTGCCTCGCACAAATGAAGGAAAAGTAGATTCTCAGGGCGCTGGGATCTGTGCCCAGCCGGGATGCGCTAAGGAAGTCGACACCCTCAGAACGACGCGTTCACTACGAAGCCGTTGGGCGATAACAATAATGACAACTTGGACCCAGCCACCACCCGAGCCTTGTGCCAGCGCGATATGGTAGTTGCGGTGAAGTAACCCGCCGCTCCACCGATTATGACGTCGCTCAACCAGTGCTTGCCCGCATACAGACGGCTCCCGGCCGTTACACCGGCGAGGGAGTACGCTAACACGCTCACCCATGGATTGCCAACCTGCCGCGAGATGATGGTCGACAGGGCCATGGCGCTCCATGTGTGACCCGAGATAAACGCGGCGTACTCGTTCGCGGTAGTGAACGGATCGAAGGAGAGGTGGCCCTCACCAGTCAGTGGCCTCGCCCTGCCGACGGCGAGCCGTAACGGCTGCTGAACGGCCGCCGTCAGGAGCAAGGCCTCCACCATCATTAACCCGGTCTCCTTGACCGGGGTCGAATGGAATAGCAGTCCCGAACCATACGTAACAAGCGAAACCGACCCCGTGAACAGAGGAGTCCCATAAATGTCCCCGATGCGCTCCAGAGCGTTTACGGACCCGCTCTTGTTTTCGTTCAAATACTCGAAGACACTCTCTTCAACCAGCACCGCCGCGCCCGTTGTGGCGGCCACTATGCCGAGAGTCAGTAGATCACGGCGGTCCCAATGAGCAGGCGCAGAAAGGGTGTGGAGCAACGGTCCTATCGGCGGCCGCCGGTTGCTTCTCAGCCGGTACTCTTCCGATTGCCCGGCACCTGTGCCCAAGGGAGCGCGGACCTTGAAGACGGGCCAATACCCGGCCGACAAAGTGCTGTCCCAACCAACCGGACCAAGGCCTGATCCCAGTCGCACCTCCGCTGGCGAACCGCTGG
>JAUXEE010000240.1 GCA_030618065.1 Gemmatimonadota bacterium | reverse complement strand
GCCGTAACAACAGGCCCGGTCCCGGTCCCGGAACTGAAGCACCCGGATCAGCTCACCAAGGGCTTCCTGAAGGCGCGCCGCATCTCGGAGAAGGGAGGGGCGGTGGATCGTTTCGGCTGGGGCGGTCATGACCGTTTTGAACTCCGGGCTCTGCCTGGCAACACTAGTTGTACGATACAATGGTTGCAACTAACAATTAATATGACTTCGCCATGGAGTCAAGGCTTTTTCCGGTTATTCCCACCACCACCAGTCGTAGTTCCCCCACGAGTTCGTGGGGGCCGACCAATCCCATTCCACCCAGCGCATACCCGGGTCGCCGATGGGGCTTCCCGGCGGTGCGGAAAGGGCCGCCGGTGCCGTGATGGGCTGGTGGGGCCGCTCCAGGAACCGTCGAATGTCCTCGCAGAGGAGACCGTAGTGAGCGTCTTGAGCCATCTCCGGTGTCCCGCTCCCGTCCAGGACTCGCTGGCGCAAGTTCTTGAGGGCCATCGTGGTCTCTGCCCGAACCTGGGCCATGGGAGCCTGAGCGGCCAGCATTATGAGGCGATTCACCAGAACCCTCTCCACCGCCCGGTTCACCTCGGCATCGTAGCCGTCCCGAAAGCGGACCCCGAAGACGTTCTCCACCACTCGGTCGATGACGTCGGTGAGGCCGGGGAGGCCGGGCTGAAGGGCTTTCTGCTGGATCATCCGGGCCGCACGCTCGGGATGGAAGAGGAAGGAGAGGGTCATGTCGGCTGCCGAAGACGCCGGTGCCAGGGCGTCGAAGACCAGGCCGGTATTCCGCTCAAAGAGCTCCTGATGCGGAGGGTAGCGGAAGGGCCGGGGGGGAAGTTGATTCAGGATAGACCGAGGAATGGTGAGGTGGGCCGGTTCCAGGGTCTTGATGAGGGCTTCCACGGCGGCCCACTGCTCCTCGGCTGGAACGAAGCGTAGAGGTTCCTGCCCGTCGCCGCGGATAGCGTAGGTGTAATATAGGCCGGCCACGACCTTGGATGTGGCCTCGGCCTGATACCGGTGGTGGAGATAAAGAGGGACCAGGGCCTCTTCCATGGTGGCCAGGGGCAGGCCGTTCTTGATGGCAGCTCCGCCGAACTGATCCAGGGCCACCCTGCGTACCTCCAACATGCGGTTCAGCTCTGCCGCCGCATCGGCGCCGTTGTCCCAGAGGTGAGTGTTGGGGTGGGCGCTTCCCGGCGGCCGGGCGTCCTGGTCGCTGATGAAGACGAGACCTTCCGCCGCCGCGTCCATGAGGATGTCTTCCAGGAAGGGGCCCTCGACGGTTCCCGGGGCGAAATCCGTGTAGCCGTACCTGATCCACACCTTATCCCAGTCGCCGATGCCGTCGGGGTACGCGTCCCTCAGCTCCACCTTCCCACTCTCATCCAGCTCGATCATCGGGTGGGGATAGTCCATGACCGAGTATTTTTCCGCCGCCACCTGGGAGCTGGAGATGTAATTATGGGAAAGCCCCAGGGTGTGTCCTATCTCGTGGGCGGAGAGCTGGCGGATACGCTGGAGGGCCATCTGCCGGACCTCATCGGGGTCCTCTTTTCCCTGGACGTAGGGGGAGGTCAGGCCTTCACCCAGAAGCCAGTCCTGCCTGATCCGGAGAGATCCCAGGGTGACGTGACCCTTCAGGATCTCGCCGGTCCGTGGGTCGGTGATGGAGTTCCCGTAGCTCCATCCACGGGTGGAACGGTGGACCCACTGGATCATGTTGTAGCGGGCGTCCATGGGATCCGCGTCGGCGGGGAGGACCTCCACCTGGAAGCCGTCGATGAACCCTGCGGCCTCGAAGGCCTCGTTCCACCAGCGTGCCCCCTCCAGGAGGGCGGAGCGAACGGGCTCCGGAGTGCCCGGGTCCAAATAGTAGATGATGGGCTCCACCGGTTCGCTCATGGCGGCGCGGGGATCCCGCTTTTCGATGCGATGCCGGGCGATGTACTGCTTCTGGAGGGGCTCGCCAAGGGGCGTGGCGTAGTCCATGAAGCTGATGCCGTTGAATCCGGCCCGGGGATCAGCCTTACGCATCTTGAAGGGCTCTTCGGGAAGCTGAACGAAGGAGTGGTGCTGCCTCAGCGTCAGGGCTTCGGCCGAAGGGGTGACGCTTCCCATCAGCAGGCCAGGCTCATCGGAGGTGAAGGTCAGGGTGAGCTCCACTTCGGTGTTCTCCGGGAAGTTCCGGGTCCTGGGCAGGTAGATGGCGCTCCGGCTGGTGTCCAACTTGTAGCTGCCCTGCTGGGAACGGCGAAGGGTGTTGATGACCCCGTGGGCGTCGCGGATGAAGAAGTTCGTGGCGTCTACCAGCACCGTCTCACCAGCCTCGGCGGCTACTTCGAAGCCCCAGATCACCGAGGCCGGGAAGCCGTCGTCTACCGACCTTCGCTCCAGGGCATCGTCACTCACCGCCCGGAAGGAGTAGTTCGGCTCGTACATCAGGATCTTGGGCCCGACCCGCTGAAAGGTCACCACCATGCTGGGCCCCAGGTCCCCCCTGTTGAGCCCTATGTCGTTTTGGCCCATCCCCGCCGGAAGGGAGACGTAGTAGAGAAGCTCCTCGTCCAAACGGCCGATCTCCAGCCAGATCTTCCCGGCCTTGGCGTCCCAGTACAGTGGAATGAAGCCGTCCTTCTTCTCCATGCCCTCTGTTTTATCTGCGATGGAGGGAAGGGGTTTGGCCTCCTGAGGGGCCGCCTGGCCTGCGGCGATGTGGGACGAGAGAGGAAGGGAGGATGCCAGAAGGAGAAGGCCTGCGGAAAGGACGATACGGCGCATGGTTCTGCCTCCAGAAGGAGCTACTCGGTCCAGGACAATCTCTACGAAGAACGGTTCGGGTGCCCGGGAGGACGCTCGACCGATCCAGATACTGGTCGTCGACGGCCGCGGCCAACCCCCGGCCTCTGACGTAAGGACGACCTCTCCGTTGGGCCTTCATAAGGGACGGATCCTTCACCTCGGCGGGGGCGTGACCCCTCTCTGCAGAAGGGCGGCGTCCAGGAGGTCCCGGAAATCTTCCAGGGGGAGCGCACCAGGGACCGGCCTTCCGTCGACGAGAAAGAGGGGAGTCCCCCGGACACCCACTTGCTGACCGAGGCGGATGTTCGCCCGCACGTGACCGTCCCGCCAGCCGTCCGCGATGCAGTTGTCGAAGCGTTCCACGTCCAGCCCCTCCTCCTCGGCGAGGGTCGAGAAGAAGGCATAGGGATCATCGCTGTTTCGCCACCCTCTCTGCTCCCCAAAAAGACGGCCCTGCATTGGGAAGAAGTGGTCCTGTTCCCCAGCACACTCTCCGGCGGTGGCGGCCTCGAGGCCGTTGGGAAACATGCCAAGGACGAAGGGGATGAACTTCCATTCCACCAAGTCGGCTTCCACATAGATCTCGAGAATGCTGGGGAAGGTCTCCTCGTGGAACCGCCTGCAGTATCCGCATCCGAAGTCGCTGATCTCCATCACCTTCACCGGAGCGTCGCCGGAGCCGAAGTTGTAGCCCATGTCCGTGATCTGGAGGGGCTGGCTGGCCCTCTCTTCACCAGAAATGCGGGGACTGGTGGGTCGGGGGGCATTCTGGCTCTGAGCCGCGGATTGGAGAATGGCTGCGAGAACGGTGTCGGGCTCGGAAAGCTGAGCCTGGACGCCTTCCCCGTCGCCTCCGCATGCCATGAGGAGAGGGAGGAGGAGGCTGAAGCCGAGGCCCGTGGTCCCCCTGCGGTGGTGTACGGAATCTGGAGTAATCAAGCGGATATCCTTGGGTTTGATTCGCAAGCGCTGCCGAAACGTGTAATCCTCGTTAAGCCCCTGGGGGTTCGTGAGCCCCGTGACGACTGCGGGCCCACTGGGTTTTGCCTTCCTCGATCCAAGGACCGGGCGACGGTACCTGGCCGTCCTGTATTACAATGGGCTCGGAGACCTTGTCGTGGATGGCCTGCCGGTTCGGGTCCCAGAAAATCTGGGCGAACCCCAAGAGGCCCGTTGCGAAGCCGGCGGCGTATCCACCGGCCCTCTCAAAGGAAAGCCACCAGTTTAGCGGCCGTTTGTCAATCATCACCACCCGAATTCGGAAGATTTTCTTACCGACGGTGGTTCCTCTCCACCAGGCGTGGGTGATGGTCATGTAAAGAGCTGCCCAACCGAATCCGATGCCCAGATCGTCAATGAGCCCCCAGAGCCAGCTCAAGGCTCGTCGGTTCTGTTCCTCTTCAAGGGCCTCTTGGGTCCTTCCCAGGGCAGCTTCGGCGTCGGCCCG
>JAUXEE010000055.1 GCA_030618065.1 Gemmatimonadota bacterium | reverse complement strand
GCCTGATAAGCGTGAGGTCGGTGGTTCGAGTCCACCCAGGCCCATCTTGTGAAGTGACTGCCCTGCCTAGGTTTTCTTCGCCCAGGCGGGGTTCTTCATTGGGCCTCACCCCCCGAATACTGTCGGTTCGTACTGTCGATTCAGGGTGGCAGTTTCCGGAATGGTTTTCCGGAAAGAACTGCAGATCACTCTACCCGACAAGCACCAGATGCCGGGATACGGTGTCCCCTACGCACGCCGGATAGGCGTGAGGTCGATGATGGATGCGTATCTAGGTCGAGGGCCAAGTGGGTCGTTTGGTGACGGAAAGGCCCCCAAACACTCTCGTCACCGGCTTCTCCGAGGGAAAGAATACCGAGGCCAGCCATCGCCGTCAGAACAGCCTGTCCGAAGAGGCAGGACTCAAGCAGACCAGTCTCCGACAAAGCCGGGATGGTTCACCAGCCTGCCTTGCCCGGCCTTTCAGTGCAGGGGCATGTTGCGGAGATTGCTCCAGAAGTCTCCCAACCCATCTCTACCCTTGAGTGTTTGAGTCCATGAATCCGGAAACTTGGAGCGTTCGGTTCTTGCACAGCGGCGTGCGGCGCGGCCTCGCGCTATTCCTCCTGGCTTCTCCCGCCGGTCTACCTGCCGTGGCCCAGGGCCAGAACAGCGCCCTCACCCCCACCGATCTCCAGAGCTACCACTGGCGGGAGCTGGGACCCGCCGTTACCAGCGGGAGGATCACGGCCTTCGCCGTGAGGCCCGACGATCCCAACACCATCTTTGCTGCCACAGCCTCCGGAGGCGCATGGAAGACGGAGAACGGGGGCACTACCTGGCGTCCCGTCTTTCAGGAAGAGGGTTCGGCTTCCCTGGGGGCCATCACCCTCGATCCCTCGAATCCCGACGTGGTGTGGGTGGGCACCGGCGAACAGAATAGCGTCCGTTCCTCTTCCTTCGGGGATGGAGTGTATCGCTCCATCGATGGAGGAGAGTCGTGGCAGCATATGGGGCTGAAAGAGAGCCGGCACATCGGCCGGATCTTGGTCCACCCCGACAACCCGGATGTGGTCTTCGTAGCTGCCATGGGCTCGCTCTGGGGTCCGAATCCCGAGCGAGGCCTTTATAAGACGACCGACGGTGGCTCCCATTGGACGAAGGTCCTGGGACCGAGTGAGTACACAGGGGTGGTGGAGGTGGTCATGAATCCCCAGGACCCTGACGTCCTCTTCGCCGCCACCTTCCAGCGGGAGCGCCGCCAATGGAGCATGCTCGGCGGGGGTCCGGAGAGCGGCCTCTTCCGAAGTGATGATGGCGGAGAGAGCTGGAGCAGGGTCGAGGGAGGATTCGCCACGGGGGACCTGGGACGCATCGGCATTACCTACTGCCCCGGCTCACCGGAAACCCTCTATTCGAGCGCCGTCGGTCCGGACGGGGGGATCTTCCGGTCTACGGATGGGGGCTCCACCTGGGAACGACGCAACAGCTCCATCCAGAGTCACTGGTATTACGGAGAGTTGATTTGCGATCCGGCGGATTCCGACCGGATCTATGTGCCCATGACCCCCCTCTACATATCGGACGATGGAGGAAGCACGTTCAGGGATCTGGTCCGGACCGGGGTCCACGTGGATCACCATACGCTCTGGGTCAATCCGGAGGAGCCTGGACACCTCATGGTGGGGAACGACGGAGGTGTCTACATCTCCAGGAACCGGGGCGAGTCTTGGCTCTGGCAGTCGAATCTCCCCGTGATGCAACTCTATACCGTCTCCGTGGACATGCAGGACCCCTTCTATCACGTCTACGGCGGAACCCAGGACAATGGGTCCTGGGGAGGACCCACAGGGACCCGATTCAGCGGTGGCATTTCCCTTGAAGATTGGACCTACACAGCTGGAGGTGACGGGTTCTATTCTCAGGTAGACCCCACCGATCCCGACATCATCTATGCCGAGTCACAGTACGGTGTGCTCTACCGCATGGACCGAAAAACCGGCGAGCGCCGCCGAATCCAACCTTGGCAACCCCAAGATGAAGGTGCGCCATCATACCGCTGGAACTGGAGCGCCCCCGTCGCCATTTCACCCCACGATCCAGGCACCCTCTACTTCGCCGCGAATGTGGTCTTCCGGAGTCGGGACCGTGGAGATTCCTGGGACGTCATCAGCCCCGATCTGACGCGTCAGATCAGCCGAGATTCCCTTCCTCTCCAGGGGCGCATCCAACCCCCTGACGCCGTGGACCTCCATGCCAGTACCGCCCTCTACGGGAACGTATCGACCCTCTCGGTCTCTCCTGTTCGGACAGGGCTGGTTGCGGTGGGAACCGATGACGGTCTCGTCCAGGTGACCACGGACGACGGCGCTAGTTGGCACGAGACCGACCGTTTCCCCGAGGTGCCGGAGATGATGAAGGCGGGAATGGTGGCCTGGTCTTCCACGATGGAAGGGACGCTCTTCGCAGTGTTCGACGGACACAAGGACAACGTTTTCCGGCCCTTCGTAGTTCGAAGCGACGACTACGGAAAGACCTGGAGGGACGTCACCGGAGATCTCCCTGGTTTCGGACCCACCCGAAGCGTTGCGGTCCATCCGCAGAACGGGGATCTGATCTTCGTTGGCACCGAATTCGGAGTCTTCGCCTCGAACCGCGGCGGCGAACGATGGATACGCTTCGGTGAGGGGCTCCCCACCGCCGCCGTCCACGGGATCGTGGTACACCCAAGGGAGAACGACCTCGTTCTCGGAACCCATGGGCGGGGCTTCTGGGTCTTGGACGACATAGGCCTCCTGGAGGGCCTCACCCCTGAGGTCTTGAGGAGAGACGCCTTTTTGGCTACGCCCCGGAGGGCCACACAGATCCGGGATGCGAACCGGGGACGGGGATCTGTGGGCGACACGTACTGGACCGCCCAGAACCCGCCGCGAGGTGCCATCTTGGATTACTGGATCGGCGAAGTGGCTGTTGGCAGTGCGGTCCGGATGGACGTGTTGGATGACACGGGTCAGGTGGTTCGAACGGTCGCAGAGGGATCGGCCGAACGGGGAGGCCACCGGCTCATCTGGGACCTCCGCCACGAGGCGCCCCCCGGGCCCAACGGCCGACCCTCCACTCGTGTGAGGGGTAGGTTCGTTCTGCCAGGCTCCTACCAGATACGCCTATGGGTCGGTAACCGGGAATACACGCGGCCTCTATCCGTGCGAATGGACCCGGTCCTCTCCGTCGACGAAAAACCCCGGGAGGCCTTGGATCGAACCCTGGCCCTTCAAGCTGATCTCGTGGGAGCTGCGGCCGTTGTGGGATCCGTCGTGGACACCGTGGCGGCCCAAGCCGAGGTCGTTCTCGAGGCCCTTTCCGAGCACTCTGACGTCCCCCCGGAAGTGGCCAAGAATGCTCGAGCCGTGAGGGCGGAGGCCCAGCGACTCCGGGTCGTCCTGTCGGGACCGGGCGGCGGCGGGATTGCCCAACAAGAAACCGTGCTCCCCATTGGCACCCTCGTGGGGCGCCTCTACAGCACCACCGAGGCCTGGACTGGATCGCCGACGGAGGATCAGCGACGCTTGACCCGGCAGGCACATGGAGACATGGTCAGGCTGATCAGCGACCTCCGGGCCCTGATCGAACAGGAGCTGCAGAGGCTCCGACAGGCCTTCACAGAAGCCGGAATTCCCTGGCCCGCCGGGGAAGCTCCCACCCTTCCTGACAACCTCATACGCCCCTACGCCTCATGAACACAGCCATTCAGACCCACTGCCCTGGCGGTTCGACCACGAGAAGCCGGACCATCCCACACCTTCCTCTTCTCGCGCTGCTCGCCCTTTCCTTGGTGAGCCCGCCCGAGATCCAGGCCCAGACATCCCTAGGATCCCTTGAGTTCAGGGAAGGACACAGTGATGCATCCGTGGCCCGAAGGGCCGAGTTCATGGGTCGGATGGAAGGGGGTTTGGCCATCATCACGAGCGCCGATCGGTCCCAGCCGAACCTCTATGAGTTCTTCGTGCCCGACACCGAGAACCACGACTTCGTGTTCCTTACCGGGATCTACGAGTCGGACCCCAGGGGTTCCTTTCTCGTCCTTAATCCGAACGGGGATACCTACAAGGAGATCCTCTATACCGACGACGACGCCGACGAAACCCGTCGCCTCTCCGGCATCGAGCACGTCTTTCCCCGGGACCGTTTCCTGGAGCATCTGAGCAGCGCCCTCACCGACTACCGAAACCTGAGAATCACCCAGCTTCGGTTCAAAGCTGTGGCTTCGGACATGGCGAAGGGTTGGGGACCGGACGAGAAGCTCCTCTATGTGAACTATCCACGGTTCACGAATCTCAACGAACCCGCCAACCCTCGCTTGGCATTCATCGAGCGCCTGAGGGAAGCAACGTCGGAGCTGGAATTCAGGGATGCGGGGGACCTGCTGGATCCCATGCGCATGGTCCTGGACGACTTCGCCATGAAGAACCTCCGGAGGGCCATCGAGATCACCGGGAAAGGTCTGATGGAGGGTATGAAGGTGTCCAGGCCGGACCTCACCACCCTCGAGGTGATGCAGACGGTGGACTACATTTACCGGCTTCACGGTGCAGGGCTGGGTTTTCACACCGGCGTCGCTTTGGCCAGCAATCTCGATGCACCCCTCCGGTGGGAGAGTACCAGGGAGGAAGAGGCGGCAAGGAAGGGGGATGCTCGGATCCGCCCGGGAATGCTGGTGCATTTCGACACGGGGGCTGAGTTCAACCATTACTCCGCCGACGTCCAGCGGACCGTGCCCGCAGATGGGCGATTCACATCGGAACAACGCCGAATCTACGACGTCGTTTTGAACGTCCAGAAAGCCGTCATCGACCGGGTTCGGCCGGGTGTCACCTGGCAGGAGCTTCACGATCTGGCGGTGTCCATGCTCCGGGAGGCCGGGGGATGGGACGAAAGCTACACCTATGGGATCGGGCACTTCATCGGGATGGAGGTTCACGAACACGGAGACTACCTGGCGCCCTTGGAGCCCGGGATGGTCCTGGCCATCGAGCAGGGAGCCATCGTCGACGGGACACGGGTAGCCTTCGAGGATGACATCCTGGTGACCGAAGACGGCCACGAATGGCTAACCCGGTTCATCCCCATCGAGATCGACGAGGTGGAGGCTCTCATGGGGGCCCCTCCCCTGTTGAACCCGAAGGCTCTGCTGGGGAGGGGCGGGAGCTAGGAAGACCGCTTCAACCCTAGAAAGATGTGGGGAGGTTGTCCCCACGGCCCATCACGATGCCGGACAGCCCCAGTCGTGAAACCTCGGCGTTGAAACGGGCCACCTCCTCGTCCAGGGCGGTTGCGAGGCGAGATCGGGTGTCGGTCCAGAGAGCGTCGAGATCCCGTTTTCTCTCCATGGCCCCTGCCGTGGGCCGCCCCTCGGTTCCACCGGCGCCGTAGCCGCCTCCACTGTTCAGGTGGTAGAGGAGGGTTCCGTAGTCCCGATCCAGGCCCCCGCCCCTGGGACGGGCCTGGCCCGTGGGGACCGTGGGGTCATCCGTGGACGTGAGGATGGCCTCCAGGGCCGAGAGACGTTCCTCCATGGCGTCGGACAGGGTTTTCAGGTTTCCCAGCTCCCGCTCGGCCTCCCGGGCCCGGTCCAGGATGTCCCGAGCCTGAGCCTGGACATCCCCGAGCTGCGCCACCGCATCCCGTATGGCGGAAGCCGTCTCCTGCACCTCCATGCTGACCCTGAACTGCTCCCGGTAATCGTCCGCCGTGACCTCGGGATCGATGGGGTTCGGGAGGACCTCAAGGGGGTGTTCCTCCGATCCTCCGTCCCAACGGATCCGCACCAGGTATTGTCCGGGAGGGGCTTTGATTCCTCCGGCTTCCTGGTATCGGAGGGGCCATGCAAGGCGATGGAACCCGGGTTCCGAAGAAAGGGAAGGATCTTCCCTCCACTGGGCTGCGATCCTGCCCTGGGCGTCGGTAATGGTCAGCTCCAGGTTCTCCACAGAGCCGGTGACGGCATAGCTCAGGAAGGCTCCCTCGGGGAGGGGGTCGGGAAGGGAAAGGTCGACTTCCGACATGGGCGGGGAGGCCCTTCCCCTTGTGGCGTCCCGGGGTGGGAAGAGCCGAACCGATGAGCCGGCGTCGTCGGTCCTGGTGCCCGCTGTCAGGTTGAGGCCGTCGGCAATGTCCGCCGCCAGATCCCTAAGGGGGGTGATGTCGTCCAGGACCCAGAAGGAACGTCCCTGCGTGGAGAGCACCACATCCCCCCGATGAACCTTGAGATCGGTCACAGGCGTGGCGGGGAGGTTCATCTGCAGGGGCTGCCAATGGGAGCCGTCGTCGAAGGATACAAACAGCCCGAACTCCGTGCCGGCAAAGAGGAGTCCTGGAATCTCCTGGTCTTCCCGTACTACCCTCACCCAGTGGTCGTCAGGTATCCCGTTCGAACCGTCCGTCAGCAGTTCCCACGACTCGCCGTAGTCCTGGGTTCGGAAGATATACGGCTTCCAGTCGTCCATTCGGTACCGCTGGACCGCCAGATAAGCCCGGCTGGGTGTGTGAGGCGAAAGCTCGATCCGGTTCACGGTGGCGAATCGAGGCATGCCGGGAGGGGTGATGTCGGCCCAGCTTGCTCCGTCATCCCGGGTGATGTGGACCCGTCCATCGTCGGACCCGACCCAGATTGTCCCGGCCTCATGGGGAGAGGGCGCCAGTGAAAAGATGGTGTTGAACACCTCTACACCGGTGTGATCACTGTGGATGGGAATCCCAGGGAATTCCTGATGCTCGGGGGTGTTGGTCGTCAGGTCGGGTGAGATGGTTTCCCAGGTCATTCCGCCGTCCCGGGTCCGATTCACGTATTGGGAGGCGTGGTAAACCGTGGAGGGGTCCAACGGATCCATGACGATGGGGGCCACCCACTGGAATCGGTTCCGGAGGTCTTTCGGGGCCCGGTTCTGAGCCTCCGGGTAGAGGTTCACGTTCCTCCTGACATCCGTGGAGGCCACCATCCGGTTGATAACGCCCCCGTAACACCCACTCCAGATGACATCGGGGTTGTCCGGGTCGAAGGCGATGGGGCCCACCTCGCACCCGGCAGCGTACTGCCATTGCTCCTGCGGCCTCAGGTTGTTGTTCTTCCTGTGGGCCAGAACGCTGATGGTCGTGTTGTCCTGCTGGGATCCGTAGATCCGGTAGGGGTACCCGTTGTCCACCATTACGTCGTAGAGCTCGGCAGTGGGTTGGTTGTATACCCCTGATAAGGTGCGGCCGTGGGTCACGGTCACTTCCGCACCTCCGTCATCGCCGATGACGAAGATCTCGGGGTGGTCTGGGTTGATCCACATGTCGTGGAGGTCACCGTGGTGAACCGGGATGAGGTCGAAGGTCCGACCTCCGTCCACAGACCGGAAGAGCCGAGTG
Source organism: Gemmatimonadota bacterium (assembly GCA_030618065.1). Lineage (GTDB taxonomy): Bacteria > Gemmatimonadota > Gemmatimonadetes > Longimicrobiales > Gaopeijiaceae > JABDNZ01. Next base: position 1,384 of record JAUXEE010000055.1, on the reverse strand, counting down.
TTCATGATATAGACGGTGTTCTCGTCACCCGGATCGGCAAAGACGTGGTGGTAGTAGAAGGCCCGGCCGGTGAGTTGGCTCTCGCCGGTGAGAAAGGTCCAGCTTCGGCCGGCATCGTCGGATCGATAGAGGCCGTTTCCCGGCTCCGCTTCCACCATGGCGAAAACACGGTCTGGGTTGGCCCGGGAGACGCTCACCGTCACCTTCCCCACGATCCCCTCGGGAAGGCCGCCCCCCAGCTTCTTCCAGCTGTCGCCTCCGTTAGTGGTTTTGTAGAGGCCCCCTTCCGGGCCGCCAGAAATTAGGGTCCAGGGTTTCCGCTCCGCCCTCCACATGCCGGCGTAGATCACCCGGGGATTCGAGGGATCCATGGCCAGGGAGACGGCGCCGGTACTGTCGTTGAGGAAGAGGACGTTTTCCCACGTCGCACCCCCATCCGCGGACCGGTAGACACCCCGCTCAGGGTTCTTCCCGAAGGGGTGGCCCAGGGCAGCGACGTACACGAGGTCCGGATTCCGTGGGTGGACTGCCATGGACCCGATTGCCCCTGACTCCGGAAGTCCGATGAATTCCCATGTGTCCCCGCCGTCGGTGGAGTTCCAGACCCCGGTTCCTACCGAAACGTTTCCCCTGATGCAGGCCGACCCGGTCCCGGCGTAGATGACGTTTGGGTCGGAGTCGGCCACATCCAGGGCGCCGATGTTTCCGTTGGTGAGGTAGTCATCGGCGATGGGAATCCAGTGGTGCCCGGCGTCTTCGGTCTTCCAGATACCCCCGCCGGTTCCGCCCATGAAGAAGGTATGGGGCTCCTCGGCGATTCCTGTCACGGCTGTGACACGCCCCCCCCGGAATGGGCCCACCATCCGGTACCGCATGCCGTCAAAATACGACGGATCGACGAAATGGCTCTCCTCCTGGGCCACCAGAGTTGAGACAAAGGGGTGGAAAGCCGAAGCCAGAGCGAGGAGTAGGGTGGCGAGAGCCTGAAAAGTTCTTGGAACCGCCATGACCGAAGCCTCCGGTAGAAGACGAAATCGCGTGAACGGAAAGGGTGGGGGTAGCTCCAATCCGGGGCAAGCCCGAATCACCCGCATCTTCCTCGAAGGCCACGAGCTCAGACTCGCCCCCTGAAGGGTGGGGGTCCGCTTGATCGGGGCTTGCGTCAGTTCTTGTGTCGATTGGGCCGGTTATTGGGCCGGTAAATCCCGGCATGTTCCGGCATGTTTTGCCGGCAAGTACGGCAGATCGTACGTCCTACCAGTGATTTATACGGTTTCTTGCCGGGATTTGATGCCGTTTACGCCCGCCTGATAAGCCTAGGCACCGCGCCCTCGGGCGGGGGCCCTATGGGAAGAAACGTGGGCGGACTCTTGCCGAAAGGGCT
>JAUXEE010000003.1 GCA_030618065.1 Gemmatimonadota bacterium | reverse complement strand
CCGATTGGTGGATGGACGGGCCCGGGGCCGGAAGGAGGAGATCCGGGTGACCATGCCTTCCTGGATGAGTGTGGAGGTGTCAGGGAGGGAGCTGGAGGTCGAGGTCCGCGACTTGGAAGGGGATGTGACGGTCAGGAACCTTCAGGGAGACATCTCCTTCCGGAATCTGGGTGGGGTGGTCGAGGCCCATACTGTGGAGGGCACGATCGAGGCCCATCACCTGACTGGATCGGCTCGCCTCCGGACGGGGGACGACGATCTCCGGGTGGGGAGCTCTTCGGCTGCTCTGGATCTGGAAACCGTGGATGGGGAGATCCGGATGGATGGAGTCGATGCTCGCAGAGTCTCGGCCAGAACCACGGACGGGGAGATCGAATTCTCCGGCCGAATCCTTGAAGGTGGGGAGTATGCCTTCTTCTCTCACGGGGGAGATATACAGCTCCAATTGACGTCCCCGGTGAACCTGGATGCCACCATTCTGGCATACAAAGGGGAGTTCGAGTCGGACTTTCCCGTGCGGGCCAGCGGTTTTCGGTCCGGGGAGGGGCTTGAGTTCACCGTGGGGACCGGAGGAGCCAGCCTGGTCATCGAGACCTTCGATGGAGAAATCCGACTTCTGAGGGCTTCCGGGGACCGGGACCGATACGATCATCAGCGAAACGAACACTGAACTGATTAGAGGAGAACCACTATGAAGAGCGGGCCATTGGGAAGGATCACTCTGGGTCTGATCCCCCTTGTGTTGGGTTGCTTTGTACTACCTCCTGACGGGTCGGGGCAGGAAGAGCACCGCGTTCGAGGAAACGAAGTCGCCGTCTACAACTTGGCTGGGAATGTGGAGATCGTGCCCGGTTCCGGTGGCGAAATGGTCGTCCATGTCATGCGAGGTGGAGATGACGCCGGGCAGTTGGAAATCGACATTCGGGAGGTCGAGGGCCGGCAGGCCCTGGTCATCCTCTACCCTTCCGACCGGGTGGTATATCCGGAATTGGGCCGGGGTTCGAGGACCCAGATCAGAGTGCGGAACGACGGCACCTTCTTCGGTGATGGGGGCTCCTCCAACAGCCGGGAGGTCAGGATTTCAGGATCGGGCCGTGGGATGGAAGCATGGGCCGACCTCCGCATCGCAATGCCACAGGGACAGGACTTCGCCCTCTTCCTCGCCACAGGGGAGACGGACATCCGAGAGCTGGATGGACGAGTGCGCATCGACACCGGTTCAGGCGCCGTGCATGCTCGCGCCGGCAGTGGAGAACTCTCCATCGACACTGGGTCCGGGCAAGTCACGGTCGAGGGATTCGACGGGAATCTGGAAGTGGACACGGGATCCGGGAGCGTGGAGCTCAACGACGTCCGGGGCGAGGAAGTCAGGGTGGATACGGGCAGTGGGTCGGTGGTGGGCTCCCATCTGATGGCTGCTTCCCTGGAGGTGGACACGGGCTCGGGGGTGATCGACTTGAGAGCTGTTTCGGCGCCTGAGGTGATTTTGGACACCGGAAGCGGGAGCGTAAAGGTGGAGTTGCTGGAGGACGTGGACCGCCTGGAGATCGATACCGGCTCCGGCTCGGTCACCATCTGGGTGGCCAGCTCGGTTGGAGCCGAGGTGGAGATGGACACGGGCTCCGGCGGAATCGACCTGGACATCTCCCTCGAAGTCCGGGAGGCCAAGCGGGATTACTTCCGGGGGATCCTGGGCGATGGGGTCGGGACCATCCATGTGGATACGGGTTCCGGGACGATTCGCCTCATCGGCCGGTGATCCAAGGAGGCTCCGCGCAAGTGGAACGAGGGGGGGCCCGCCGGGCCCCCCTTTTCCTGTGGAAGGAAAATGCCAAACTTCTTGACGACTCGCTTCGCCTTGGAGAAACCGGAACCTCAGGAGCCCATCCATGCGGCCCGACCCGTCCGAGTTCACTTTCTGGCACCCGGTTCATGTCCGGTTCAGAGACATCGATGTGGGGGGGCACGCTCACCACTCCCTTGCCCTCGTGTACTTCGAAGAGGCCCGTGCGGAGTTCTGGAAGGAAGTGGTGGGCCGGTGGGAGTTGGACGAAATCGACTTCATCTTGGCGGAAGTCCGGGTCCGATACCACCAGAGGGTTCTTTACCCCCTCCGCATGAAGGTAGGCGTCCGAGTGTCTGTCCTGGGAAACAAGCACTTTGAGATGGAGTACCTGGCCTTGGGAGAGGACGGAAAGGAACTCCTGTCCGGGGAGACGACCATGGTCATGTTCGACTACGAGGCGGGCAAATCCAAGAGGATTCCCCCCGAGGTCAGGGCTGCCCTGGAGGCTTGGGAGGGTCTGAGGGGAGCTGGTGAGGAGAAGGAATAGGGCCGGAAGGGATGTCGGAACAGGGATCCTTATGCTACGTATTTTGTAATAGTAGGTGAGGTTTCGGAGTATGTGTCTCTGGGTTCTTCCCTGTGGGGTGGTGGCGAAGGCGGTTTTTTCCGGATCACGGTTGACCTTAACTCCTGCCTCCGTATAGATTTTCTAGAATTCCTGAAGGGAGTGTGCCGGTTTCCGGGGGGGGCCACTCACCTTCCTTGGGGGATCATGGTGGTCCTCCGTTCTGCCCGCGTTGACTGAGCGGCTTCCCTCGGTTGTGTTTTGTCGGACTAATTCCAGGGAGAAGGTACAATGAACGGACGGTTCCGGCTCGGGCTCTTGGCCTTGGTCACGGTTAGCCTCGCGGCCATCCCATTCCATCCCCAGGCTCTTTCAGGCCAGGAAGCATCTGCCCGATTTCGGGTCATGGTTCCGGAGATTCAGGGGCTTAACGGCGCCGATAGGAAATTCGGCGAGCGCTTGGCCGACCAGCTCAGAGATCTCATCAACCAGATGGATCGACATGTCCCCATCGACGAAAAGGAGCTGAAAGATGCTCTCAAGCAGTACGATGTGGACAAGAAGGATCTGGATTGCACCCGCGCCCGGCAATTGGCGGGGCTCATCAACGCGCAAGTCGTTTTCTGCGGCAACTACACTCCCGACGGAGAGAACTACCGTGTGGAGACGAAGTTCATCGACTCTACCGGGGAGGAATTTCCCGTCGATCCGATCACCGTACCCGAGCGGGGACAGCGCGAGGCCGCCGATCATATCTACCAGGCCCTGCAGAGACAGTCCGACCAGGCCGCCTTCTCCCAGTTCTGTGGGGACTATGCTTCCAGCAGCCAGTGGGACGATGCCCTCACCAATTGTGGCCGGGCCATCGAACTGAATCCGGGCTCCGTGAACGCCCGCTACACCCGGGCCATGGTGTATAAGAACCTGGATCGGCTCGATGAAGCCCTGGCCGAGTTCCTCCGGGTTCTCGAGTTGGATCCTCTTCATGAGGCCGCGATGCAGAACGCTGGGTATATCTCTGCCCAGATGGGCCAGGATGAAGATGCCCGGGGGTACTACGAGCAGTACCTACAGTTGAATCCCGCCAACGCCGCTGTACGTATGAGTGTGGCCTACGATCTGGCTACGGCTGGGGATCCGCTGGGCGCCATGCAGTTCATCGAGACGGGCCTCGAGGTCGACCCGGAGAATCCGGACCTCCTGAAACAACACGGGGGGTTTGCCTTCACGGCCGGTGCCGAGATCAAACAAGGCCAGGAAGAGATGCCGGCGGAGGCTGTGGAGCTCTTCCGGAAAGCGCTGGACTCCTACAATAAGGTCTATGCCATCCAGGGGGCCGACATGGACATGGCCCTCCTCCGGAACATGGTGGTGGCCCATATCAACCTCGGTGAGTACCAGGAGGGGGTGGATCTGGGCGCCCGGATCCTGGAAACCCATGGCGACGAGGCCGCCATCTGGTCCATCTACGCCGATGCCCTCCATAGGGCTGATCTCATCGACGACGCCATCGCCGCCCTCGAACGGGTGAAGGAACTGGACTCCGAATATCCCAACGTGTCCGTCCGCCAGGGGAATTGGCTTCTGGAGGATGGACGGGTCGATGAGGCGATCCCGGTATTCGAGGAGGCTGTGGAGCGGGGCGAGCAATCTGTTGACCGCGTCGCGGACATGGTCTTTGCCAATGCCTACCAAAATGGGGTCCAGGTCGAGGATTGGGGCTACGGAATCCGGGTCCTCCGCCTGTCCAGAGGGTTCGACGTTTCCGATCTCACCGCTCAGAAGCTGGACTTCTGGCTGGGGTACTCCCTCTTCAAGGCTTCTTCTGCGCAGCAGGAGCCACAGACCCTGGAGACGGCCCAGGCGACGCTACCTCGGTTCCGAGAGGCGCTGAGACTGATCCAGAGCTGTGGGGATTACGCCCAAAGGAACAACCTGGAGAAAAATCGGCAGGACCTGCTCAGCGCCACGAACACTTTCATCGAGATTCAGGACGCCATCATCAGGCGAGGTCGTTAGTTCCGCCAGTATCTTCTCCCGGAAAAATGCGGCGTCGTTGGGGAGTCCCAACGGCGCCGTTTCGTGTGCCTGACCCAAGAATCCGGCCAGTGGGGAGAAGTGGGGCAGGGTAAAATTTCCCGAATATAAACCGAACACACCAGCTGTCTCCAAGCTGAAACCACCCCGAACCCCCAGTAAAATAAGGGGAAATGCACCGGGGACCTACCTCACCCTTCCTGGGTTCGCGTAGAAAGAATTCCAAAAAAAAGCTCTTGCGCTCCTCTTCCGGACCCCCTATTTTGCCTTGAAGCACCACTTTATACCACTTTTACCCACTGAGTGCCACCAAGGTGAGCGGATTTCTCGGTCGGTACGACTTCCAGATGGACGAAAAGGGACGAGTCTCCCTTCCTGCCGCCTTCCGAAAAGAGGCGGGGGGAGAGCGGTTCATCCTCCTCCAGTGGGAAAAGCCGTACCTGACCCTCTTCCCCGAGGATGTCTGGGCCGAGGTCCAGGAGCGACTCCTGGATTACCGCCGAGCCGATCCCTCCGCCTGGAATTACGTGAGAGAAATTACCGCCAACGCGGTGGAGGTCTCTCCCGATAAACAGGGTCGTATCCTCATTCCCGCCTGGCTCCAGGAAGCCGCTTCTCTTCAGGGAACCGTGGCCTTGAGCGGGGTCATCGATCGGATCGAGATCTGGGATCCGGAAGAGTTCCAAAAGGCCATCCACGAGAGGGCGGAAGATTCTCAGCGCTTCCGCCACCAGATCTTCGGATGACCGCGGCTCCCGAACCACAGGAGCCGCGTGCTCTTTGGGCCAGCGGGTCGAGCTCCGTGCCCGATGAAAAGGGAGGCGGCCTCTTCCACGACCCGGTGATGGTCGAGGAAGTCCTCGGGGTTCTGGAGGGGGCCCGAGCCGGGAACATCCTGGATGGCACCTTGGGAGGAGGAGGGCACGCCGAGGCCATGCTGAGTCGTTGGCCTCGATGCCGGGTCCTGGGGGTGGATCGCGATCCGGATGCCGTCGAAAGAGCGGGCCGCCGATTGGTCCCATTCGCCGATAGGATCCGCATTCTGGAAATGAGATTCGATGAAGCCATGGACGACGCCAGAATGAAAGAGAAGGGGTTGGAAGGGGCCCTCCTGGATTTGGGCGTGTCTTCCTGGCAGTTGGATGCGGATCAGAGGGGTTTCGCATTCCGGAGGGGTCTTCCCCTGGACATGAGGATGGGTGGGGAAGAGGACGGGGAGTCAGCCGCCGACTTCCTCAACCGGGAGCCGGAGGCGGAGTTGGCCCGGGTCTTCCGGGAGTATGGGGAAGAGCCAAGGGCGAGACGTCTTGCCCGGGCGGTGGTGAGGCGCCGGGCGGATCGCCCCTTTGAGACCAGTGACGATCTGGTGGCGGTCCTGGCTCGGGCTTTGGGGCGCGGACCCTCACCCCGGGATATGGCCAGGGTATTCCAGGCACTCCGCATCGTAGTGAACCAGGAGCTTCTCCTTCTGAGTCAGACGCTTCCCAGGATCCGGGACGCCCTGAACCCCCACGGGGTCCTTGCGGTGATCTCCTACCACTCCCTGGAGGACCGAATCGTGAAGGGATCCTTCCGGGAGTGGAGCTTGGACTGCGTGTGTCCCCCGGGGCTTCCGGTGTGTGGCTGCCGCCAAAGGGCTATGGGAGCCCCCCTCTTCCGTAAGCCCCGCCGTCCCACGGATGAAGAGATCAGCCGGAACCCACGGGCCCGGAGCGCCCTCCTGCGGGCCTGGAGGAAAGCTGCATGAAGAAACTGGCGGGCACTAGCATGGTTGCGTTGGCCGTGGCGGCCTTCTTGGCCTCTCTGAGCCTTGTTTCCTGGAGGCAGGGAGAGGCCCTGGGCATGATGGAGCAGCTCGAGGATCTCCGGCAGGAATGTGCTTTGGAAATGGCCGATCAAGACGAGTTGGAGAGCCGGATTCGACAGCTGGAGAGTCGGGGGCGCGTGGTCTCGGATGCTGAGGAGCGGTTGGGCATGCGGGAGGCCGTCTCTTCCGACATCGTGTATTTGTTGGGGGAAGAATCATGACCCCCTCTCCACATTCTCCCATCCGTTACCCGTGGCGCCGCCGACTCCTTCTGGCGGGGTGGCTCGCGGGAGGCCTGGTCATCGTGGCCCGATCGGCCAGTGTCCAGATTCTCCAAGGATCATACTGGGCCGAAAGGGCCCTGGCGCAGCACCAACAGGCCTTGGAAGTGCCGGGCCGAAGGGGCGCCATCCTGGACCGGAACGGAAACCCGCTGGCCACCAGCAATGAGACGGTCCATGTGGGCGTGGCCCCCGGGGAGCTCCAGCCTGAAAACCGGGATGCGAATGTGGCTGTCCTGGCCTCGGAGCTGGGGCTTTCCCGGAAGACGATACGATCCATCTCGGATCCGGAGAAAGCGTGGGTGGAAATCCAGGGAGGGTTCCCTCCTCGGATTCGGGAGGCCCTCGATCCCATTCGAGGCGTCCACCTGACGCCGGGATGGACCCGACATCTCCACTATGGCGGTTTGGCCAGCGATGTCCTGGGGGCCTTTCAGGGTGGGTCGGGGACCGGTGGTATCGAGGGAGGGTTCGACGAACACCTCCGGGGAGTCTCCGGAAGGGAGATCGAAGCCCAGGATAGCAGGCACAATCCCATTCCCGGGCAGTCCATCCTGGTGGAACCCTCCGTTCCTGGAGGGAGTGTGACCCTGACCCTGGATCGGGATATCCAAGAGATCGGTCATGAGGCCTTGGCGGCGGCCATCGAGGAAACGGGCGCCCGGGGAGGGAACCTCATCGTATCCGATCCCACCACCGGTGAGATCCTCGCCCTGGTTTCCATACAAGACGGGAAGCCCGGGAATCTTTCCGCCATCAATTTGCCCTACGAGCCTGGATCCACCCTCAAGCCCTTTACAGTGGCCGCGATCCTCCTCCATTCCGTGGCTACTCTCGCGGACAGCGTCGACGGCGAGGAGGGGAGATGGATGGCCGGAGGTAGGCTGCTCAGGGACGTCCACCCCTATGGCATGATGACGCTGGCGGATGCCCTCCGGGTTTCCTCGAACGTGGGTGTGGCGAAGGTCGCCGAGGGACTCTCGCCCGCCCAACAGTATCAGATGCTCCGGGACTTCGGCTTTGGTACCCGGACCGGTATCGATCTCCAACCGGAAGCGTCCGGAAGGCTCCCTCGCCCTTCCAAATGGTCTCGAACCTCTCCATCGCGACTGGCCATCGGATACGAGATTTCTGTGACTCCCATTCAAATGGCCATGGCTTATGGGGCTCTCGCCAACGGCGGGAAGCTCATGGAGCCGCGGATCGTCAAAGAGCTCAGGGACCCGGAGGGCCGGACCCTGTTCCGGTCTGAGCCAAGGGTAGTCCGAAAGGTCATCCCCGCCGGGCTCGCCCGGGAGCTCTCCCAGGTATTGGTGAACGTGGTGAAGGATGGAACAGGCTCTGAAGCTCAGCTTGCCAGCCTCACCGTTGCAGGGAAAAGTGGAACCACCAGGGCTCATGGAGATGGGGGATATGTGGACGGGCACTACGCCTCGTTCGTCTGTTTCTTCCCAGCGGAAGATCCCCAACTGGTGGTGTTCGTGAAGTTGGATCGGCCAGAGGGCTCCTATTATGGTGGCGCGACAGCCGCTCCAGTTACCCGGGCGACCATGGAGGCGGTGCTTGCCGCCCACCAGGCGCCCATCGACTGGGGAGCCATGGCTTCCCTCGACCGGCGGCAGCCGAGGAAAAATCCTCTTTCGGGGGCTCAATTCGCCTCAAGTAACCTCTCCTCTCCCCTTCCAGTCCGTACGCCCCGGACCATCTCCCAACCGGAGACGGGCGCAGTGGTCCCCGACGTCTCCGGTTTATCTCCTCGGCTGGCCGTCCGCCGGCTTCATGCACATGGTTTTCGAGTCCTCCTAAACGAAGATGGGCCGATAGTCGGCACCGATCCCCCTCCCTTCACACCCCTCTCTCCTGGGGACACGGTTCGAATCTTGGTACGAAGGGTAGGGGATGGTTAGCGCCGGATTCCCTCTGGAGAGGGTGGCGCAACGTCTCCGGGAGGCCCGGATCCTACTGTCGGTCCAAGGGCCTCAGGACGTCCCCGTCACCGGTGTTTCTCAAGACTCCCGACAGGTTTCCGCTGGAGACCTCTTTCTGGCCTGGAAAGGGGTGGACCACGACGCCCATGATTATGTAGCCCCTGCGGTGGAAGCGGGGGCCGTCGCCGCTGTGGTGGAGCACTTTCTCCCGGAGTTGGCTGTGAGCCAGCTCCAGGTGAAGGATGGACGTCTGGCGGGTGCTTTGGCCGCTGATTCCGTATTGGGGTCTCCCTGGACCGAGCTCTTCCTGGCGGGAGTGACCGGGACCAACGGGAAGACCACGGTGGCCATTCTGACTAGGCACCTTCTGGAGCAGAAAGGCCCTGCCCGGGCGTTAGGGACCCTCGGACTGGTGGAAGAAAGGGGGACAGTTCGGGCCGGTACCGAAGGGCTCACCACCCCTGGTCCCGTCCAGATCTCCACGTGGCTCCGGGAAATGGCAGACGAGGGTGTGAGCTACATCGTCCTCGAGGCCTCCTCCCACGCTTTGGCCCAGTATCGGTTGGACGGGACCCGTCTCGATGCCGCCGTGTTCACGAACCTGAGTCGGGACCACCTGGACTACCACGCCGACCTGGACGACTACCGGTCGGCAAAGGCCCGACTCCTGGAACTCCTGAAGCCGGCCGGATGGGCGGTGGTGAACAGGGACGACCAGGCGTGGGAGGATCTACCCACCCCACCCGAACGGACCCTCTTCTTCGGCATCGAGGGTGGACCCGGGGGCCTCACGAACCACTCCCTACCCGACCGGCCCCAACTCCTGGCTTCCGATCCGGAGCTTTTGCCCGAAGGCTCCCGCTTTCGCCTGCATGAAGGCCAGGAGAGCGCTGTCGTCGATCTCCCCCTCCTGGGGCGGTTCAACGTGGAGAACGCTCTGGCGGCGGCAGGCGTCGCCTGGGTGGCGGGCATGACCGTGACGGCTATCGCCCAGGGCCTCTCTTCGGCTTCCCAGATTCCGGGGCGCCTCGAGCGGATCGCCGACGAGCCGGTGTCCGTGATCATCGACTTCGCCCATACCTCCGACGCCCTGGAAAGAGTCCTGAAGAGTCTTCGTCCTCTAGTCGGTGGGCGGCTCCTGGTCCTCTTCGGTGCGGGTGGGGATCGGGACAGGGGAAAGCGATCCCGGATGGGTGAGGTCGTGTCCCGCCTCGCCGATCTTTCCTTCGTCACCTCCGACAACCCCCGGACCGAGGACCCCGACCTCATCATTGATGACGTGGTGGCCGGCATGGGTGAGGTGCCGTACCAGCGGTTTGCCGACCGACGGGAAGCCATCGCCGCAGCTTTGGCGGAAGCTCGGCCCGGCGACCTCCTTCTCCTGGCCGGAAAGGGTCACGAGAGCTACCAGGTGGTGGGCCGGGAGCGGCGACCCTTCAATGAGGGTGCCATCGTTCGGGAGCTCCTGGGGGTTCGGGGGGAGGGGGCGAGGGCATGAGCTTCCATTGGACGGACCGGGAAGTTCGAGAAGCTTTGGGGTTGACCCTCCAAAACGTCGCACCGGACCTCGCCTTCACCAGGATCTCCACCGACAGTAGGAAGGTGGAGCCGGGGGATCTCTTCCTGGCCCTCAGCGGTGAGCGCTTCGATGGGCACGATTTCCTTTCGGAAGCTTTGGCCCGTGGGGCTGCCGGCGCCGTGGTGGCCAGAGCGGCCGGTGCCGCGGTGGTCAGAGAGATCGACACAGGGGAGAAGAGAGGCCTCTACCACGTTTCGGACACCCTCCATGCCCTTGGAAAGCTCGCCGGCCATCGCCGGAAGGCCCTCGACGCCACCGTCGTGGGCATCACGGGATCCTCCGGAAAGACCAGCACGAAAGATCTCCTGAAAGAGGCGCTCCAGGGGAGTCTCCGGGTTCACGCTACCGAGGGGAATCTCAACAATCGCATCGGGCTGCCCCTTACAATTCTGGCCGCACCGGCCGAGGCAGAGGCCCTGGTTCTGGAGATGGGAACCAATGAACCCGGAGAGATCAGGGCTCTCACCGAGGTCACCGGGCCCCAGATCGGAGTCATCACCACCGTCAGCGAAAGCCATCTGGAGAAGTTGGGATCCCTGGATGGTGTCCTGGAAGAGAAGCTGGACCTGTTCCGCGGGCTCCCCGGGGACGGCGTAGCCCTGGTAGGGGACGAACCTCCCGTTCTGGAAGAAAGAGCCAGGGAGGTGGTCCCCAATCTCGTCGTCACGGGTTGGAGTGACCGGCCGAAGCCGGAGCATCGCCCGGAAGACCCGGGGGTTGCGGACAGAGGATGTTTTCGGTTCCGCTGGCGAGGGGAGCCCGTCCAGCTTCGGATGCCCGGGCGCCACTCGGTCCAGAACGCTCTTCTGGCCCTGGCGGTCGCCGATGCCCTGGGCGTTCCCGCCAGGGACGCCGCCCGGCGTGTGGGAAAGGTCGAGGCCGGAGGGATGCGGAGCGAGGTCCGGATCCTGGGGAGCCTGACCCTCCTGGTGGATTGCTACAATGCCAATCCGCAAAGCGTTCGGGCGGCTCTTGATCTGCTGGTTACCATCCAAGAGTCAGGCCCCCGGGTAGCGGTGCTGGGGAGCATGCTCGAGCTGGGTGAGAATGCCCGGACCCTCCACCGCCAGGCATTGGAAGATGCCCTGGCCCTCCCCCTGGATCTCATCGTTGCGACAGGCCTCTTTGCCGAGGCGGTCCGGTGGGTGAGTCCGCCGATCGGGGGGCCGGAGCTCCTGATCGCCCCGGAGCTGGACCAGGCGCGGGATGTCCTCCTCCAATCTCTGGGTGGCACGGAGGTGGTCCTCCTGAAGGCCTCCCGGGGCGTGGGCATGGAGTCCCTGATTCCGAAGCTGGAGGATCGTTTCGGTCCGGGGAAGGCGGCCTGATATGCTCTACCACCTCCTTCCCCAGTTCGCCGACGTGCACATCATCTTCAACCTCTTCCGGTACATCACCTTCCGTGCGGCCGGCGCCGTGGTGACCTCCCTCCTTCTCGCTTTCATCCTGGGTCCCATGACCATCCGGTGGCTGATCCGGATGGAGGTGGGACAGGTGATCAGGGAAGACGGACCGGAAACCCACTTCGGGAAGGCGGGCACCCCCACCATGGGGGGCGTCATCATCATCATGGCGGCGGGCATCTCCACCCTTCTCTGGGCGGATCTCACCAACGGTTTCACCCTCGTGGCCCTCGTGGCCCTCCTCTGGATGGGCCTCCTCGGCTTCCTGGACGACTACTTGAAAGTGGTCCAGAAGAAGTCCCGTGGGTTGGTGGCCAGGTACAAGATGGCCGGCCAGGTCGTATTCGGTCTTGGACTCGGGTTCTTCCTGATTCAATGGCCGATTTGGCCGGTGCCGCCGAACTGGACCATGGTCCCCTTCTTCGCGGACTGGGTGGCCGTCTTCTGGATCCCAGCCTACCTGGTGTTCGTGCCGGTGGTCGTGGCGGGGACCTCCAACACGGTGAATCTCACCGACGGGCTGGATGGCCTGGCGGCGGGCCTCTCAGCCATCGCGGTCGTCACTTTCGGCGTTTTTGCCTATTTCATCGGGCGTGTGGATGCCTCTGCCTATCTGGGGCTCTTCTATCTCCCTGGTGCGGGAGAGCTCTCCATCTATGCTGCCGCCCTGGCCGGGTCGGCTATCGGCTTCCTTTGGTACAACTCCCACCCGGCTACGGTTTTCATGGGGGATACGGGCTCTCTGGCTCTGGGTGGAGCCATCGGGGACATGGCCATCCTGCTTAAGACCGAATTCCTCTTGGTCATCGTCGGGGGTGTCTTCGTCATGGAGGGCCTCTCCGTCATTCTGCAGACCGGCTACTTCAAGTACACAGCTCGGAGGTACGGGGCCGGGAGGCGGGTTTTTCTCATGGCTCCAATCCATCACCACTTCGAGAAGTTGGGGTGGGCCGAGAGCAAGATCGTAGTCCGTTTTTGGATCCTGGGAATCCTCTTCGCGATGATCGGCTTTTCCACGCTGAAAATCCGATGAGGCAGATGGAGCTTTTGGAAGGAACAACAATTTCGATCCTCGGCCTGGGAGCCAGCGGGGCAGCCGCTGCCCGGTTGGCCCTCAAAAAAGGAGGAGAAGTCCATGTCTCGGATTCGCGCGTTGAACCCTCAGCTTCAACTGGTGCAGCCGAGCTCCGAAGCCTGGGAGCCCGAGTGGAGTTCGGAGGCCACGATCTGGAACGAGTGGCCCAGGCAGACACCGTGGTGGTCAGTCCTGGAATCCACCCGGACGCTCCAGTGCTCCAGGCCCTCCGGGCTGACGGATGCAGATGGATATCCGAGCCTGAATTCGCCTTTCGGTTCCTTGATGGTCCACTGATCGCCGTGACCGGAACGAACGGGAAGACCACCACTGCCGCCATGACGGCTCACCTCCTCCGGGGGTCCGGTTTCAGTGTGGGCCTGGGAGGGAACATCGGCGCCGACTTCGGGCCTCCGGCTTCCGGCTTGGCCCTGATGGATCCGGTCCCGGACTGGTTCGTGGTGGAGGTCTCCTCCTTCCAACTGGCTGACATCGTCGACTTTGCCCCTGACATCGGGGTGGTGACCAACCTGGCTCCAGATCATCTGGACCGATATCCGTCCGTGGAGGCCTACTACGCAGACAAGGCCCGCCTCTTCGAGAACGCCACTTCGGAAAGCACCTGGGTCCTGAATGGCGATGCCCCGGAGGTGGAAGCTTTGGCGGGAGATTCTCCTGGACGTCGTTTTCGATTCAGCGTCCAGGGCTCCGAAGGCTCCCACGCCTTCCTCCGCGAGGGAGAGCTGATCCTGAGGCTCGAGGAGGGGAGGGAAGATCCTCTCCTCCCGGATCGGGAGCTTCCCACCCTGGGCCGGCACAATACAGGCAATGCCCTGGCAGCCTCACTGGTGGCCCGTTTGGCTGGGGCCTCCAAGTCGGCCATTGCCCGGGCCCTGAGAGAGTTCCGACCCCTTCCTCACCGCCTCGAGGCGGTGGGAATCGTGGGGGGCCTCCGCTGGGTGAACGACTCCAAGGCCACCAATGTAGCCGCTACCTCGGGGGCCCTCGGGAGTCTGGAAGGTCCCTTGGTCCTGATGCTGGGGGGCAAGGACAAAGGGGAGGATCTGGAGGCCCTTCGCCTGGCCCTCCACCAGGGGGTCCGGGCCGCGGTCCTTTATGGGGAGGCCAGGGGACGTATGGCCTTGGCTCTGGAGGGTTCGGTTCCTCTCCGAGTGGTGGATGGATCGTTCGAAGAAGCTGTATCGGTCGCCCGGGAGATTTCGGAAGAGGGGGATGTCCTCCTTCTCTCTCCTGCCTGCTCCAGCTTCGATATGTTCGAGAGTTATGTGGCCAGGGGAATCCGGTTTTCGGCCCTGGCCCGGGGGGAGGCCTAGCGTGGCCCCCCGGCCCCTCAACGTTGCCCCGGCGGGTCCGGTGGCCCTCCCGGATGCCGGATTGGGAAGCGGATGGGAGCCGGGGGTTCTCATGGGTGTCACCCTGGTGCTCTTCGCCTTCGGTCTCGTGACCCTCTCCAGCGCCACCACCTTCCTGGCCCATCAAGCCGTGGACCAGCCTCCTCACTACGTACTTCGGCAGGCTTTCGGCGGAGCCCTGGGGCTTGGCGCCCTCGTGGTCTGCTCCCGAATTCCGTACCACTGGTGGAGATCCATGGCTTGGCCGATCCTGGGCCTTTCCTGGATCTTGCTCATGATCCTCATCCTTCCCGGAACGGAAGGGATCGCCCCGAAGATCAATGGAGCCCGGCGGTGGCTCGTGCTCCCGGTAGGTAGAGTACAGCCTTCCGAGTTGGCGAAGATGGCCCTGGTCATCTGGACGGCGGCTCTGGCGGTCAAGAAACAACATCACTTCAAGAGCCTTCGCAGGGGACTCCTCCCCTTCCTCCTGGTTTGGGCGGCCATCCTTCTTCCCATCGTGAAGGAGGATTTCTCTTCGGCATGCGTGGCGGGGCTTCTTGCGGGAATCGTGGTTTTCGCCGCCGGTGGACGGATCGCCCATTTCGTCTTCCTCGGGCTCCTCCTGCTTCCGGTGGTCCTGGCGAAGCTGGGCAATGGCTTTCGGTTCGATCGCATGCAGGCATTCTGGAATCCCGACTTCGATCCGTCCGGCGCCGGATTCCAGGTCCAGCAATCTCTGGTGGCCATCGGTTCGGGAGGGCTCACCGGCGTGGGGTTCGGAGAGGGGCGACAGAAGTTCGGCTTCCTACCCGAGCCGCACAACGATTTCATTTTCGCCATGATCGGAGAGGAATGGGGACTTCTGGGGGTCCTTTTCGTGGTGAGCCTCTTCATCACCTTGATCATGGTCGGGTTTCGAATCGCCCAGAGGGCTCCGGACCTGTTCGGCGAGCTGTTGGCCATCGGGTTCACCAGCCTCATTGCCCTTCAAGCCACCCTCCACATGAGCGTAGGCCTGGGGCTCGTTCCCAACACTGGGCTGGCTTTGCCCCTCATCTCCTACGGTCGGTCCAACCTGGTGGTGACCCTGGCTTCCATCGGGATCCTCATCGCCATAGCCCGGGCGCAACCCGACTGGAGGGGGGCCCGTGGCTAGCCCAGGATTCCGACCCACGGTGGCGGTCTTCTCCGGAGGCGGGACCGGGGGACATCTCTACCCGGCGCTGGCCTTGGCCGAGGCCCTCTCCGCTTTGAGGCCCGACCTCAGGCTCTTCTTCGTGGGGGCCCGCCAGGGGGTAGAGGCTCGGATCCTGCCGGAACGGGGACTGGACCACCTGCTCCTCCCTGTTCGAGGATTCAGAAGAGGCCGGTTTCTGGAAAACCTGGCGGTCTTTTGGGCCCTCCTTCGGTCACTCGTCGTCACCGGACAGCTCTTCTCTCGCCTACGGCCGGGGATCGTGGTGGTAACGGGGGGTTATGCCGGCGGGCCGGCCGGCCTTGTGGCAGGCATCATGGGGATTCCTCTGGCCCTCCAGGAACAGAACGCCTACCCGGGCCTCACCACCCGGGTACTGAGTCGGTGGTCTCGCCAGCTTCATCTGGCCTTTCCCGAAGCCCGGGACCTCCTCCCGGCACAAGCCCGTCCCAGGGCCCAGCTATCGGGGAATCCAGTGCGGGACGTCGTGCCCATGGGCGCGGCGGCGGCCAAGGCCCGCTTCGGATTGGAGCCGGAATCCCGTGTGATCCTGGTCGTGGGCGGGAGTCAGGGGGCTGAAGCTCTCAACCGGGCCGTTCTGGACGCGATACGGGGTGTGGTGGGCGGGGAATTGGAACGGCCTGAGGAGGTCGAGCTGCTGTGGGCCACGGGGCCCAAGAAGCTGGAGGAGGTCCAGCGACAGCTGGAGGCCCTGGGCCGTCCGGGTTGGGTCCACGCCCTGGGGTATATCGAAGACATGCCCGAAGCCCTGAGCTCCGCCACCTTGGCCGTGAGCAGGGCCGGAGCCATGACCACGTCCGAGCTCCTGGCCTGGGGGGTTCCGGCCCTCCTGGTGCCTCTTCCTACCGCCGCCGCGGACCACCAGAGCCGAAACGCCGAGAGTCTGGCCGGTGCGGGCACAGCCATCCATCTCCCGGAGGCCCAGCTCACCGGGGCTACCCTCTGGAAAGCGGTGGAATCCCTCCTCTCGACTCCGGGCACCTTGGCCGCCATGAGAGAGGCAGCTCTGAAAGCTGGTCGTCCCAGGGCTACACGAGAGATCGCGGAAGCTTTGGAGCGCTTGCTTCCCAGGCCCGTACCGGGGAGGGAGCGGGAATTGGGGGGGATGGCGCCATGACCCTTCCGTCGGTTTTCGCCAACTCCAATGGACCGGTCCACTTCATGGGTATCGCCGGGGCGGGAATGATCTCCCTGGCGGAGCTTTTTGCCAGAAGAGGCCTCTCGGTCACCGGGTGTGACCTCCAGGCGAACCCTGCCGCTCGCGCCCTCTCCTCCTGGGGATGTGAGGTCTTTTCGGGTCATGACCCCGCCCACGTCGAGACCGCGTCGGCCTTGGTGGTTACGGCCGCCGTTCCCTCGGACCACCCTGAGATCCAAAGGGCCCGTGACCTTGGAATCCCGGTCCTGAAGCGGGCCGAGGCCCTGGGGGAATGGGTCAATCGGGGCCGGGTGGTCGCTGTGGCAGGAAGCCACGGAAAAACCACCACCACGGCCATGGCCACCGAGGTGCTGGTGGCGGCGGGCATGAATCCCACGGGGCTGGTGGGCGGGCGGGTGTCGGATTGGGAATCGAATCTTCGGTTGGGAGACGAGGATCTCTTCGTGGTCGAGGCCGACGAATATGACAGGTCCTTCCACCACCTCCGACCCCATGTCGCTGTCCTGACCAACTTGGAAGCTGATCACCTCGACATCTACAGGGATCTGGAGGGAGTCGAAGATGCCTTCCGAACCTTCCTGGACGGTGTGTCCCCAGGGGGCCATATCGTGGCTTGTGGTGACGATCATGGCGTCAGCCGGCTCCTCCCCGGGCTTGGAGGGAAAGCCCGAAGCTACGGTCTCAATCCCGGGTCCCAGCTGAGAGGTGTCAGGATCCGGGAGGGGGAGACCGGGACACGGTTCGAGGTCGTGGAGGATGGGGAACACCGTGGGGAGGTGACCCTGCAGATTCCCGGGCACCACAACATTTTGAACGCGCTTGGGGCTGCCATGGCTGCCCGGTCTCTGGGTGTGGAGTGGGAAGCGATTCGGCGGGGCCTCAGCACCTTCCGGGGTGTCGGGCGACGGTTCGAGTTCCTCGGGCGGGTCGAAGGGGTGACCGTGGTGGATGACTATGCGCATCATCCTACGGAAATCCGGGCCACCCTGGCGGCGGCGCGAGGGCGGTTCCCGGGCACCCGGATCGTGGCGGTCTTTCAACCCCACCTCTTCTCCCGGACCCGGGACTTCGCCCAGGACTTAGGCGAAGCCCTGGCCGGCGCCGACGAAGTGTGGGTCACGGAGATCTATCCGGCCCGTGAGGCGCCGATCCCCGGAATCACTGGGGTGCTGGTGGCTCAGGCCACATTGGACGCAGGAGCTTCGAGTGTCTCTTTCCACCCTGAGTTGGCGGGGGTTCCGGGTGAGCTCCTACCGAACCTCGGGCCTGGAAACGTATGTCTTATCATGGGGGCAGGATCCATCGAATTCCTGGGTGAGGATCTTCTCGCCGCTCTCAGGGCTCGGCGGGATGGGGAGGCCGCAGGCTGATGAAGCGGTGGCTGACCTTCGTGTTCATGCTGGCCCTTGCCGTCGCCCTGGGTGGGGTCGTGTCCCGGGTACCCAGGGCCCTTGCCGAGGTGGAGGCGTTCAGGGTCGAGGAGGTTCGCCTCCGGGGCGCCCGCTTCCTGACTCACGAGGAGGCCGTGAAAGCTCTGAACCTCTCTGACCGAGCCAGCGTCTGGGACGATACCAAGATTCTGGAGGCCCGGTTGGAGGAACACCCACTGGTCAAGGAAGTTACCATTCACCGGCGCTTTCCCAGCGCCCTTCTTCTCCAGGTCGTGGAGCGTGAGCCGGTGGCTCTCTTCCCGAACCCGACGCTCGATCCGGTGGACGAGTCCGGCCGCCTTCTCCCGATAGACCCGGCCTTCCACAAGCTGGACCTTCCCCTCATGGCCTCTGCCGGACAAGAGGGGCCCGGATCACTCACCCCGGCGGAAATCCGCTTGTTGGCCGGGGAAATCTCACGCCTGGCTCAGGGGGAGCCGGAGCTCCACTCGATGATCTCTGATTTCGCCCTGAACTCCAGCGGGGATGTGAGAGTCCGGATCCTGGATCCCCCTGTCACTCTGCGCTTCCGGCCGGGTCTCTCAGGTGGGCGGATCAAGACAGGACTTCAGGTTTTGAGGGACGCTCAGGCCAGATTTGACGAGGGGGACGTGGTGGAGCTGGATCTTCGTTTCAAAGACCAGGTCGTAGTTCGATTTGGCAGGGCCGGAGGGGGCTGAACATGCGAGCGAATCTCATTGCCGCCCTGGACATTGGCACCGCCAAGACCTGTGCTGTCATTGGCGAGCTTACAGGGGATGTGCCCCGGCGCCCGGGGCTGAAGGTCCTGGGGGTGGGGCAGGCTCGGACCTCGGGTATGCGCCGTGAGGTGGTGACACATATCGAAGAGACCACCGATTCCGTGAAGCGGGCCGTGAAAGAGGCGGAGCTCATGGCGGGAGTCACGGTGGATCGGGTTTACGCAGGGATAGCAGGGGAGCACATCCAGGCCTTTTCCTCCTCCGGCGTCGTCGCGGTGGGTGGTGAGGAGGTCATGGCATCCGACATTTCCCGGGTTCATGAGGTCGCACAGGCCATCGCGCTACCCCCGGACCGAGAGCTCCTCCACGCCATCCCCCAGGAGTACAAGGTGGACCACCAAGGGGGGATCAAGGACCCCCTCGGCATGGCGGGCACCAGGTTGGAGGCTGAGGTCTACCTGGTGACGTCGGCGTCGGCAGCCACCACGAACATCAGGAAGGCCGTTTCCCGGGCCGGCTACCGAGTCCAGGAGTTGGTCCTGGAGCCGTTGGCTTCCTCGCGGGCAGTTGTCACCGAGGATGAGAAGGAGGTGGGGGTGGCCATGGTGGAGATGGGGGGTGGCACCACTGATCTCGCCGTCTTCTACGAGGGCAAGATCCGCCATGTGGCGAGTCTCCCCTTCGGTGGCCTCACGGTGACCAACGATCTCGTGAAGGGCCTCTCTATTCCCTTCGCCGAGGCTCAAAAGGCCAAGGAACAGTTTGGTGCTGCTTTCGCCCAGATGGTGGATCCACAGGAGACGGTGGAGCTTCCCGGACCCAGTCCGGGCCAGCGCCGCCATGTGGCCCGGGAGCTCATCGCCCACATCGTGGAACAGCGTCTGGACGAGATGTTCGGACTCGTGCAGGAAGATCTGAATCGGGCCGGTGTCTTGGACAAGCTGGGGGCGGGGATCGTTCTCACGGGGGGAACCACCGCCCTCCACGGAACGGTGGAGTTGGCTCAGCAGGTGTTCGCTGCCCCGGTCCGGGCTGGAAGGCCTGAGGAGGGGTTGACGGGCCTGGCCGATTCGGTGGCTTTCCCCCGGTTTGCCACGGTGGCAGGTCTGGCTCTTTATGGCGCTGACCGGTTCAAGGAGACGGGGGAGGGTGCGTCGACCCTCACCTCGGGTCTGGTCACCAAGGTCGCCGCCTGGCTAAAGGAATTTTTTTGATTCACGAAACGGTGTCTGCTCACACCATATCCCGGAGGTAAGAATGATGATCTTTGAGTTCGAGGATGCCCCGACCAGGAATGCCCGTATGAGAGTCATCGGCGTGGGGGGCGCTGGTGGTAATGCGGTAAACAGAATGATCGACGAGGATCTGGAGGGTGTGGATTTCATCTCCGCCAACACCGACGCCCAGGCCCTGAAGAATTCCAGGGCCCAGGTGACGATCCAGCTTGGGAAGAAGCTCACCCGAGGGCTTGGGGCGGGAGCCCGGCCGGAGATCGGCCGACAGGCCCTCCATGAGAGCCAGGACGAGGTCAGGAAGGCCCTGGAAGGTGCGGACCTGGTCTTCATCACCGGCGGCATGGGTGGAGGAACCGGGACCGGCGCCGCTCCCCTCGTGGGGGAGATCGCCAGAGAGCTGGGCGCACTGACCATTGGGATCATCACCCGCCCCTTCTCCTTTGAAGGGAAAAAGCGGATGCGGCAAGCGGAACAGGGGTTGGCGGAGCTCCGTCGAACTGTGGACACCATGATCGTCGTCCCCAACGACCGGCTTCTGAGCGTCGTGGGGAAGGGTACTTCCTTCCGGGAAGCCTTGAAGCGAGCCGACGAGGTCCTCCTTCATGCAACCCAGGGCATCAGCGACCTCATCAGAGTCAGTGGTGAAGTGAACGTCGATTTTGCTGACGTTCGCACCATCATGGCCTGCCGGGGGCCTGCACTCATGGGGTCGGGCTTCGGAGAAGGAGACGACAGGGCCCAAGAGGCTGCCCAGGAAGCCATTTCGTCGCCCCTTCTGGACGAGGTTTCCATTGCTGGAGCACAGGGCGTACTCATCAACATCACCGGGGGAATGGATCTGGCCATTGACGAGGTGTCCCAGATCTCTAGCATTATCCAGGAAGAGGCGGGTGACGAAGCCGAGATCATCTTCGGAGCCGTTCACGATCCGGCCCTGGAAGGGAAAATCCGGGTTACGGTCATCGCCACTGGATTCGATCGTAGCGAGGCCAAGGAAGACAAGGTGATTCGACCTGAGTTTGCCCGTGCCGCTCAGCCTCAGCCCAAGGTGCAGGTGCAAATGCAACAGCCCCAGAGAAGGGTGGTGGCAGTCGGTGGAAGCAGCGAACCCATGGTGATGCCACTACAACGGTTTCCTGAGCGGGTCATTACGACGGAACAGATCCGGGAGCTGGACATCCCCACCTTCATACGGCGGCAGATGGACTGAGGTGTGAATGATCCAGATTCCCCGACTCTCCCCCCCCCTGGTTCTCCTCGGCTTGGCCGGGGCCCTGGGCCTTGCCCTTCTGGTGGGGAACCAAGTGTCCTCCCGACCCCCGGAGGTCGGGCCTCTGGAACCGGTGGTGGCTGCGCCGGCGGAGAGACTGGAGGTGGTACATCTCCAGGTGGGACAGACCTTTGGAGAGGTTCTTCAACGGGCGGAGGTCGGTTGGTCGGATCAAAACTCCCTCCTCCTGGCGTTTCGCGAGCAGGCGAACCCCAGGAGGATGCGGGATGGGACTCGGATCACTCTTCGTTGGTATCCGGAAGGGGACGATCTCCGGGGCGTAGACGTGACCTTGAGCAGAGACGAAACCGTTCGCCTCTTACGAGACGAGGCTGTCTGGTCGTCGGACCTGGTCCGGACCCCGGTCTGGGTCGATACGGTCTTCGTTTCCGGAGCCGTCGAGAGCATCCTCTGGAACGCTGTCATCGATAACCCAGCTCTGGCCGACCTTCCCTCGCGGGATCGGGCGTTGGTTGTGGACTGGATGGACAAGGTTTTCCAGTGGCAGGTGGATTTCAGCAGGCAGGTGCGTGAAGGGGACAGCTATCGCCTGACCTTCGAGCGAGAGGTTCGCCCCGACGGGAGCATGCGCTCCGGCCACCTCATCGCGGCCGAATATGTGAACCAGGGCACACCCTACCGGGCCATCTGGTTCGATCCCAATGACGACGGAGACGGCACCTTTTACGACGAAGAGGGGAAGTCTGTTCGCCGGGCCTTCCTTCTGAAACCCATCCCCCTCAGTCGGATCTCTTCCCGCTACTCCAACGCCCGTTTGCACCCGATCCTGAACACCGTCAGAGCCCACCGCGGGGTTGATTTCGCTGCCCCGGTGGGGACTCCCATCCAGGCTACCAGTGATGGCGTGGTCGTCTACGCCGACCGGAAGGGGGATTTGGGGAAGCTGGTGGAGATTCGGGCACCAAACGGTTGGGTGAGTCGGTATGGGCACCTGAGCGGTTACGGGCCGGGAATCCGAGTGGGTACCCGGGTCAGGCAGAGCCAGATTATCGGGTATGTGGGAATGACAGGCCTGACGAACGGCCCCCACTGCCACTATGAGTTGCGCAGGAATGGTGTTGCGTTGGACCCCTTGTCCATCAACCTTCCTCCCGGGGATCCGGTACCGACTTCCGACTGGGGGCGGTGGGCCCTGGAATCCGAAGAACGCCTGACACTTCTGGCGACCCTCCCGGGCCCTCCCATCCTGAGGGTTGCGGAGAACCCCGATGCCGATTCTTCGGAGAGTCCCCCGGATCCGGGAGGGGACTGACCCGGAGGGCCCACTGCCCACTACTGCGACTTCCTTCTAGTCATGGCTCGACTCTTCCGAACCCGATCCGAAAAGAAAACGTCACTTTGGGGGCGCGTCGTGAGGCTCGCCCTCACTGATGTCAGGGTGGCCGTGGGGGGAATGGACACCGAGACTCTCGAGTCACTGGAGGAGCGTCTCCTGGCGGCAGATTTCGGGATCCAAGCCACTTTACGCCTTGTGGACCGGGTGGAGGCTCTGGCCCGGAAGGGAAAGGTGAGGGGGACGGAAGGGCTCCGTGCCGCCCTCCAGGAGGAGCTCTCGGCGATTCTTTCACCGGCCTCCGAGGCGTTTCTCCAGGCCTCGGACTCAGGGCCAACGGTATATCTCATCTGCGGCGTGAACGGGGTGGGGAAGACCACCTCCATCGCCAAGCTGGCTCACCGGCTTGTGAAAGAGGGCCAATCCGTCATGGTGGCGGCCGCCGACACCTATCGGGCCGGAGCGGTGGAGCAGCTTTCCATTTGGGCCGAGCGGGCTGGAGCGAGCTTCGTGAGGGGCCAGAAGGGGGGGGACCCGGCAGCGGTGGCTTTTGACGCCATCGAGGCAGCGTGGGCACGGGAGATCGACGTCCTGCTGGTGGATACCGCCGGAAGGCTCCACACTCACAAGAACCTCATGGATGAGCTGGAAAAGGTGGACCGGGTGGTGAAGAAGAAGTTGCCGGGAGCTCCCCACGAGAGCCTTATTGTCCTGGACGCCACGGTGGGGCAGAATGCACGGGCACAGGTGGAGGCTTTCTCCAAGGTCATCTCCCTTTCGGGGATCATCCTCGCCAAGCTGGATAGCACCGCCCGGGGGGGGATCGTGGTGAGCCTCCTTGAGGAGTTCGGCCTCCCCGTGAAGCTGGTCGGGACCGGAGAGGGGCTAGAGGATCTGGAACTCTTCGATCCGGACGAGTTCATCCAGGGAGTCTTTCAAGGAAGCTGATGTCCCAGGATCTTTCCCAGCTCGACAAACCCATCCAGTTCTTGAAGGGGGTCGGGCCCAGACGGTCCGAAGCTTTCGGGCGAATGGGGATCGTCACGGCTCGGGATCTCCTCTATCACGTGCCCCGCAGGTATGATGACGCGTCCACGATCCAGCCCGTCAGCAGTCTGGATGTGGGGATGGACGCCACCGCCGTCGGGCGGGTCAGGAGCAAGGGAACCGTCCCCACACGATCGGGTCTGAGGATTTTCCAGGTCGTCCTTCAGGATGAGAGCGGGATGATCACCTGCGCCTGGCCGGGACAGCCCTGGCTGGATCGAAAGATCCGCAAGGGTGACCTTCTTCTCGTCACCGGGCCGGTGAAGTTCTTCCATGGACGCCAGCTCCAGCCCCGGGAGTTCACCCTGCTAGGGAGGGAAGGGGAGGAGGAAGATGACCAGGTCTCCGGGACTATTTTCGTCTCCTACCCAGCCAGCGAGGAGGTCCCCCAATGGGTTCTTCGGAGGGTCTTCGCCCGAAACCTGGATTGGCTCCTGAAGCAGGTCGATGCCGAGGAGTACCTGGACCCCGAGAATCGGAAGGGATTGGGCTTGATTCCCCTGGGTGGAGCCCTGGAAGCCATGCACCGTCCCTCGACGCTGACCCGGGTGGAGGAAGGTCGCAGGCGACTGGCCTTCGACGAGCTGTTCTTCCTTCAGATCGTTCAAGCCCAGGTTCGTTTCCAGCAGACCCAGGCCCAACCGGCCATAGCCTTTGGAAGGACGAACGAACTCATCAAGCCGCTCCACCAGGCCCTTCCTTTCGACCTCACGGACGCTCAGGCCCGCGTCCTCCGAGAGATCTTTTCCGACATGTCCTCCCCACGGAGAATGAGCCGGCTTCTCCAGGGTGACGTAGGATCAGGGAAGACGGTGGTGGCTCTCTTCGCCATGCTTCTGGCTCTGGAAGGGGGGTACCAGGCGGCCCTCATGGCGCCCACGGAGATCCTCGCCGAACAGCATGCCCGGAGCCTTGGTGAGATGCTGGGGTCCCTGGGCGTGGACCTTCTTCTTCTGACGGGGAGCCTGAGTGCCCGGGAGAGACGGGAGGCTCTGAAGAAGCTCTCGGATGGGTCGGCCCGGATCACCGTCGGCACCCACGCCCT
>JAUXEE010000213.1 GCA_030618065.1 Gemmatimonadota bacterium | reverse complement strand
TCTCCCAAGCACCGTAGTTGGTGTTGTTCGGGTCATTGAAGAAAAGGAGCAGTTTCTTTCCGACCACGCATTCCAACACTGAGTGGTGCAGTGCTGGGACAAACGAGATGTCGCCCACTTCCGAGGAAATACTGTAAACCGCTTGATCGACCCAAGTCGTCCCAGAAAACGAAACATCGACAATCTCGTTTTGGGTGTCCGCTGCACCCGTTCTGATTCTCAGGTCCAAAGAATAGCGGTTGGCCGCAGTGGGCACCGCCGTGCCGGGATCGACTATTACCTGGAGGTTCTCCGAATGACCGGAGGGAGACACGGTTGCAACGACCTGGCCTGAAATATTCTTGCCGGTCACATATCTGTGGAGGTACTCCCCCACATTTGGCTTCCCAGTGAGATTGACCGGTAGAGTATGGTCATCCAGGCTTGGAGAGAATGGTGCCTCTGAAGGAGTCGTGGGATCTGTTGTCCCTGATCCTCCGTCTCCACAGGCGAGTCCGCTCAGTCCTGCGCTTGCTGCCGCCACGTGGGCCAAGAAAGACCGTCGATCCATTACGGACCGTGACGCTGAAGGGTCATTCTTCTCCGTCCTCGTTGCCATTTCCCGTCCTCGGTAAAGGTCGCTTTTCTCACCCTTAGGGCGCGTCATGAAATAACCTTGCCACATATGGGATGTGCTGTTACGATTGGATCATGATTGATGAAAGCGCGATCCGGAGGCGGTTTGAGTTGTTGAGTCCGGTCCTTGATGAGCGGATGAGGCGGTTAGTCGTAGCGTGTGAGGCTGAAGCGATTGGCTACGGCGGTACGTCTGCGGTCGCGCGGGCGACAGGGGTGAGCCGGCCGGTTATCCGGGACGGGATAAAGGAGCTTCGTGCGGTGGGCGGAGAAGGTGAGCCAGCTGGTTCGGGGACGGGCAAGAGGCGCATACGCAAACCGGGCGGCGGGAGGAAGCGGGCAGTCGAAAAGGATCCGGCGTTGAGGCATGATCTTGATTGGTTGGTGGATCCGGTCACGAGAGGGGATCCGGAGTCACCCTTGCGCTGGACCTGCAAGAGCGTCCGGAAGCTGGCGGAGGAGTTGCGTGCGATGGGGCATGATGTGAGCCATCGCGTAGTGGCCGAGTTGCTGCACGAGATGGGCTACAGCCTGCAGGCGAACAAGAAGACCCTGGAAGGGGCGGGCCATCCGGACCGCGATGCGCAGTTCCGGTATATCAACGACAGGGTTCGTGCCGTAATTGACGCTGGATGTCCGGCTATTTCAGTAGACACGAAGAAGAAAGAACTGGTCGGTGACTTCAAGAACGGCGGACGGGAGTGGCGTCCAAACGGCGACCCGGAGAGGGTTCGCGTGCATGACTTCCGAATCCCGGAGCTGGGCCGTGCGGCTCCGTACGGCGTATACGACATCGGCAGAAACGTTGGCTGGGTTAGCGTTGGGGTCGATCACGACACGGCCGAGTTTGCTGTTGCGGCAATCAGGCGATGGTGGCAGTGTATGGGCCGCGAGACCTATCCCGGTGCGCACCAGTTGCTGATAACCGCCGACGCCGGTGGCAGCAACGGTTCGCGATTGAGGCTCTGGAAGCTCGAGCTGCAACAGCTTGCCGGAGAAGTGGGCTTTCCGATCACCGTGTGCCACTTTCCGCCCGGCACAAGCAAATGGAACAAGATCGAACACCGCCTCTTTTCGTTCATCACCAAGAACTGGAGAGGCAAGCCCCTGGTTAGCCACGAAGTGATTGTCAACCTCATTGCGGCGACTACCACAACGGCGGGACTCACGGTGGCCGCAGAGCTGGATTCACGGTCCTACCAGAAGGGCCGTAAGGTCTCCGACCAGGAGATGGCTGGCATCAAACTCCAACGCCACGACTTCCATGGAGACTGGAACTACACTGTCCATAACATGGCCTGATCCGGAATAGTTATTTCGTGACAATCCCTAAGAAGAGTGCCGATGGGGTTGGCGATGCCCTTTCCTGCGATGTCGGGGGCGGAGCCATGGATGGGCTCGTAAAGCCCGAGGGTGGCATCTCCCAGGGAAGCCGAGGGGAGCATTCCCAGTGATCCGGCCAACACCGAGGCCTCGTCCGTGAGGATGTCCCCGAACATGTTTCCCGTGAGGACGACGTCGAAGGTGGCAGGCCGACGGAGGACATGCATGGCGAAAGCGTCGACCAGGACATGATCCACCTCTACGTCGGGGTACGCTCCAGCGACCTCGTCCACCACACGTCTCCACAGTCGACTGGAGGCCAGGACATTCGCTTTGTCGACGGATGTGATCTTTCCCTTTCGGCTCTTGGCGGCTCGAAAAGCCACCTGGGCGATCCGCTCCACCTCCTCCACCCTGTACAGCATGGTGTCGTAGGCCTCGTACCCGTCCTCCTGCTCCTGACGGGGTCCGAAATAGATCCCCCCCGTGAGCTCCCTGACGAATAGAATATCCACTCCCGCCAGGATCTCCGGACGGAAAGGGGTCAGCTCCGCTGTCTCCGGAAGCAACCGCACCGGGCGGAGGTTGGCAAAGAGCCCGAACCGCCGGCGCAGTTCCAGAAGACCCTGCTCGGGTCGCACCTCGCACCCGTCGTAGCTGGGATCCCCTACCGCCCCCAGCAGGATGGCGTCGGCCTCCTGGCAGGCCCTCACCGTCTCGGGGGGAAGGGGAGCTCCGGTGGCCTGGATGGCGACACCGCCGATGAGGGCTTCCCGGAGGGCGAAGTCGTGGCCCCGGATTTCCCCTATCCTCTCGAGGACACGACGGCTCTCGCGCAGAACCTCCGGGCCCACACCGTCGCCGGGCAGGAGAACGAGGTCAGCCTTCATGAGGCCTCCGATCCTGAGGTGGGGGTGGGGACCTGGACCCGTGCCGGCCACCTGGCCTCATAGCTCTCGATGGCGGGGAGGTGCTCCAGGAGGTGCCCCAGAGGGTCCAGCCCGTTCAGCATGCAGTGCCGGGCAAAGGGATCCACTTCGAACCTCTCCGTGCTTCCGTCCGGGAAGGTAACCTCCCGGGCCGCCAGGTCCACGGTTACGGAAGCGTCGGGGTCCTGCTGGACCCGGGAGAGTAGATCGCCATGCCGCTCGGGTGGCAGCGCGACTGTCAGAAGTCCGTTCCGGTGGGCGTTGCCTTTGAAGATGTCGGCGAAGCCCTTGCCCAGGATGACCTGGAACCCCCAGGCCAGGAGGGCCCACGGCGCGTGTTCCCTGGAACTTCCACACCCGAAGTTGTCCCCGACCAGGAGGATCTGGGATCCTTCGTGTCGGGGATGATGGAGAACGAAGTGCGGGTCCGGGGAGCCGTCTTCCTGGAAACGCCACCCATGGAAGAGGCCCTGGGCCAGCCCCTCCCGGTCCACGACCTTCAGAAAAGAGGCCGGGATGATCTGATCGGTATCCACGTTATCCACCGGAAGTGGAACGGGCCGGCCCGACACTCTCGAGAAGGGCTTCATGGGGCCACCTCCCGGGGGTCGGTGACGAATCCGGTGATGGCGCTCGCTGCCGCCGTCAGAGGGCTCCCAAGGAAGGTTCGGCTGCCCGGGCCCTGGCGCCCTTCGAAGTTCCGATTGGATGTGCTGAGAGCGTACTCACCGGGTTCCAGCTTGTCGGTGTTCATGGCCAGGCACATGGAACATCCGGGGTTTCTCCACTCTGCTCCGGCGGCGGTGAACACTTCGTCGATACCCTCCTCCTCGGCCTCCCGCTTCACCTGCTGGGAGCCCGGAACCACCAGCATCCGCACGCCCGAGGCCACCCTCTTCCCCTCTATGAGGGCTGCCGCGGCTCTGAGGTCAGTGAGTCTGGAATTGGTGCAGCTACCCAGGAAGACCACCTGGACAGGCTGCTCCTGAAGCCGAGAGCCCGGTCTCAGATTCATGTACCGAAGGGCCTGGGCCAGCCCTTCTCTCTCCTCCGGCGGAAGGGATTCCGGGTCCGGAATCCGGCCGGTGACAGGCATGACCATGCCGGGGTTGGTGCCGTAGGTGACCATGGGCTCCAGGGAGTCGGCGTCGAGAACAATCGCCCTGTCATACGATGCGCCGGGGTCGGAGGGAAGGGATCGCCACTCCTCGACGGCTCGGTCCCATTCGGCTCCGGCAGGAGCGAAGGGGCGGTCCTTCAGGTAGGAGAAGGTCGTCTCATCGGGTGCGATCATTCCGGCCCGGGAGCCGGCCTCGATGGACATGTTGCACACGGTCATCCGCCCTTCCATGTCCAGGGCCCGGATGGCCGGCCCGGTGTACTCGATGGCGTGACCGGTGCCTCCGTCCACCCCGATGGAAGCGATAATACCGAGGATGAGGTCTTTGGCCGTGAGCCCTGCCCCCAGCTTTCCCTCCACCCTGATCTCCAGGGTACGGGGCTTCTGCATGAGGAGGGCCTGGGCGGCCAGGACGTGTCCCACCTCCGTGGTGCCGATTCCGAAGGCCAGGGCACCGAAAGCCCCATGGGTGCTGGTGTGGCTATCTCCGCAAACCACGGTCATCCCGGGTTGAGTCAGGCCCAACTCGGGACCCATGACATGGACGATTCCGTTGTCCTGACTTCCGAAGGGATGGAGCTTGATCCCATGCCTGATACAGTTGGTCTGAAGCCGATCCAGCTGCCCAG
>JAUXEE010000155.1 GCA_030618065.1 Gemmatimonadota bacterium | reverse complement strand
GAAGATCTCGAGCTCGAAACCAACCCGCCGAGCTTCGTCTTTCAACATGAGGAAAGGACCCACCACCTCACTGTGGACTCGAGCGCCCAGACTCTCGGCGTCAGCCGATGAGCACAAATGTCGTTCCGTCTGGCCTATCAGAGGGACGGTCGTCCAAGATCCTCGACTACGATCTCGCATTTGCCACCGTGTGCCTTTCTGGTTTCATCCTACTCCGCCTTCAGTGTCCTCACGGGATCTATTCGGCTCGCTCTGCGGGCCGGGATGTAGGCGGCTACAAGAGCCACGGCACCCAGCATGGCCGGGACAGCGACGAAGGCCACGGGATCCAGAGCCCCGACACCGAAAAGGAAGCCCTGGAGGGCTCGGGTGGCAAGGAAGGCCAGGACCAGCCCGACGGCACCGCCCACACCCACCAACCTCATCCCCCCACCGACCATCAGGACGACGACCGAATGGGGCGCTGCTCCCAGAGACATACGGATACCCATCTCCCGATTCCGCCGTGCAACGGTATAGCTCACGACGCCGTACAGACCGATGGTGGCCAGGACGAGCGCCAGCGTCCCGAACAGTGTAGAGAGGAACGCCGACAACCGGGCCGGAATGAGCATGACGCCGAGATGATCCTCCATCGTCTTGTTCTCAAAGACCAGGATCTCCGGGTCCATTTCCCGGAGAAGGGTAAGGAGATCTCCTGCCGTCCGTTCCGCATTCCCGGCGATGCGGGCTAGAACGGTAACGTAGGAGTTGTAGTCCTGGCTGTAGGGGTAATACACGAAGGGGCGAGGGGTTTCTCCAAGGGATCGGACTTTGACGGCCTCAGCAACCCCGACGATGAGGAGCTCGTCTTCGTCCTGTTCACGTAGGGTCCGCCCAACCGGACTTTCCCCTGGCCAGAAACGGTCAGCCAGGACTTCGTTGACAATCACTACTCGTTGGCCATCCGCAACGTCGGTCTCGTCGAAGTTTCGGCCACTGACAATCTGAATCTCGGCGGCGGCGAAGAAACCGGGATCCACCTCGGTCTGATCGATCAAATGCCCCTGGCGCCCCGGCGGCGGGTCGAAGCCATCGACGTTGAAGTCCCCCGAACTGAAGGAGACCGAGTTCAGGTGGAGATTCCCGGTCAGCCCGACGGCCTGCATTCCAGGAATCGCCGCCGCCCGCTCCATGAACGATCGCGTGAAAATGCGGCCCTCCTCCACCGAATACCGTTCTCCCGAGACCAGGAGGGAGACCAGGGCCGTGGGCTCACTTCCGAACCCCGGGTCCATGGAACGAGCTTCACCCAGACTCCTCAGAAAGAGCCCGGCCCCGATGAGGAGCATCAGGGAGACCGCCACCTGTCCCACAACGAGCGTATTGCGGAGGGTGAACCTTCGGGGGCGCCCTCCTCCTGTGCCTTCGTCCTTCAAGGTCGGAGCCACGTCCGGATTTGTCGCTTGGATGGATGGCGCCAGACCGAAGAACAGGCCGGCGGCCACCGAAATGGCCAGGGAGAACCCCAGCACGTTTCGGTCGAGGCCGGTATCCAGATCGATGGGGACTGGAAAGGGGAGTTCGACGCTCAAACCCAGCTTCACCGCCCAGAGTCCCAGAGCGACCCCTGCCCCACCGCCCAAAAGCGCCAGGACCGTAGTCTCGGTGAGGAGTTGTCGAATCAAGGTGCTGCGCTTCGCGCCAAGGGCCAGGCGAATCGCGATCTCCTTGCGCCGGTCCGTTGCTCGGGCCAGGAGAAAGCTCGCCAGGTTGGCGCATGCGATGAGGAGGACCAGCCCCACCACCACCATCGCCATCGCTGTGGCTGGAAGGATGATCCTGTCGAACATAGGGTTCAGGATCACATCGGTCTCCGGGACCACTCTCAGTTCGTTGGCTTCGTCCCAATACCTGGGGTAGTCTTCCCGTAGGTCCGATGCGAGCCCGGCGAGTGCCACCCGGGCCTGCTCCACCGAGACGCCGGGCTTGAGGCGGGCCCGGGCGAAGAAGGACTGGTTCCCTCTGGCCTCCAGCTGGCTTCCCTGTCCCGGCTGGAGTTGGTCAACCATCATGATCGGAGTGAAGAATTGTGGGGCGAACCCACGGAAATTCCCCGGGTACTCCCGAGAAGCGACTCCGATGATCTCGTAGGCGCTTCCGTTGAGACGGATCGTGCTTCCCAACACACCGGGATCTCCTCCGAAAACCCTCTCCCAGTAGCCGAAACCCAACATGACTACATAGTGGCCCCCGGGAGAGACGTCATCTTCCGGCAGGAGAGTCCGGCCGATATGGGCGTCGATTCCCTGCAGCGTGAAGTAGTTACCGGTGACCATCTCGCCCATGACACCTTCGATCCGATCTCCCTGATCCACTTGGGCGAAAGAGTACTGTGCACCCATGACCCCCTCGAAGATGCCCTTCGTGGAATTCCGGATATCGTCGAGATCGGGAAGGGAGATAGGGCCGGCGGAAAAGCCCTCCATCCTCTTGTAAATGTGGATCACCTCCTCAGGCGCCTTCAAAGGGGTGTCCCGGAAAATGATGGCGTTGGCGAGGCTGAAGATCGCTGTGTTGGCGCCAATTCCCAGAGCCAGGGAGAAGAGGGCAATCGCGGTGAATCCGGGACTTTTCAAAAGTCGACGGAAGGCGTAACGAAGGTCATTCCAGAGTGTGTCCACGGTGGGCTATCCCCGGTTCTCTGCCGATGAAACCAGCCATTGGGGTGAGAAACAAAATTGCTCGCTGCTCCCCCTACGGCACCCACGGCGAGCCGGTTTCGTGACCGAAGCCTAGATTGACCCCCCTATATAGACCGTGTCGACACCCAGGCGAACGACAATCTCGGCCCCGACTTCAATCGTCATGAGATCCTCACCCACCAGCACGTCGCCAGAATACGTCTCGGTCACTCCATTTATGAGTTCCCTTGCGGACTCCTCCGAGTTCTCCACGTGGGAGAACACGGCCAACCGAGGCTGGATCCGGGAGAAGATAGTCCCCGCCTGTTGCGGGGTGGTATGATGGTCGATGACACTCTGGATGAAGGCCTCAGGATGGTCCGGAAGGGACCGACGAAGCCACTCAGGTGTCACGGCTTCATGGATAATCAGATCGGCTCCTTCGGAGAATGCGATGAGATTCTCCGACGGACGGGTGTCTCCAGATAGGACCACGGTGCGGCCGGCATAATCGATCCTGAATCCCATCGCTGGTTGGATGGGGGAATGATCCACCTCGAAGGCCGTGACCCTGATCCCCATGCTATCGAAAACCACGCCTTCCGAGATCTCCTCAACCATGATCCGAATCCCCTCACCCGGGGCCTTCTCATCCACATCCCGACGCATCCTGATGTCGAACTCGAAGGCCTCACCGAGATGAGCCATCATTTCCTCGGTACCGGGCGGACCCCAGATCCGAAGCGGATGGAAGCGTCCTAGGATCCACCCGGTGAGCCAGAGGTCGGGTATCCCCACGGTGTGATCGGAGTGCAGATGGGTGAGGAAGAGACGATCCACCTCGGCCCACGGAAGCTGAAGCTGGGATAGACGAATGGCGGCCCCCCGACCACAGTCGAACAGCAGCGTCTCGACCCCAGCTTGCACGAGGACACTGGGTCCGAACTGCCGGATCTGAGGGCGTGGATAGCCGGTGCCGAGGAGGGTCACGACGAGGGGTGCAGCAGCCTCATCGGTCCGGAGAGGGTCGGGGGTTTGGAGATTGTCGGGGGCCTCCGGGCTCTGGGCGGGAGGCTCTTCGCCCCCACCGGTGCCTGACGAGGGTCCGACGCAGGAGAAACAGCAGGAAAACAAAAGGAAGAGGGGGACGCTGGTCGACGGAGACATGTGATACACCTACTTCAGGGACCCCGGGTATTGAATCCTTTGGATGAACTCATCCCATCGAGGGTGGTTCATGAGATCCGGGTGGTACCTTCCGACCACCTCGGGAACAGAGGGAACAAACATGTGTCGGTGATCCACGGCCTCTTCCAGAACGTCGAAGAACACATCGGCGGGAACCGGTGGGAGGAAATAGAAGATGAGGTCTGTGCGGTCCAACGCCGTCTGGTCGGCAACATCATCCATCAGCGCGAGGTAGGTCTCCATCGAATCGGCGTACTCCCCAACCGCCACGAGAGCGTCCGCCGCCCGAGTCGGGTCCGGATAGCCGAAGAAGGAGAAGAACTCTGCGTAAACTTCCCGGGCCATGGTCGAATCGACTGGCTCCTGCTTCAGCAAGTCGGCGGCATAGTCAGCCAAGGCCCAAGGGATAGAAGGCTCCGCCTGCCTGACCTTCTCGGAATAGGTTCGCGCCTCGATGCCCCTTCCGGCATTGTAGAGTCTTCCGGCCATCCCCCACGCCATCACGTTGGACATCGGGTCCAGGGAGAATGCGATCTCCATCTGTTCGAGGGCTTCATCGTTCCGCCCAAGCCATTCCAGTACGGTCGAATACCACTGGTGGGCTGCGGCATAGTTTGGAGACAGTTCAATCGCCCGGAGGAGGTGTCGCTCTGCCGCAGACCATGCCCATTCGTAGGTCTGGGCGAGATACCCAAGGCTGGAGTGGATCTCTCCGAGCGCAGAGTTCAGTTCAAGCGCTCTGAGTGCGGCGGCTTTGGCCGACTCGTACACGTCCAGCGTCTCGACGTTGAGGTCATAGAGTGGGAGGACCATGAGGGCGTCGGCCATGCCCCCGTAGGCCAGGGCAAACAGGGAATCCCGCTCGATGGCCGCCTCGAAGTATCCGATGGCTTCCCGGATGGTCTCCACTGAACGGGTCCTCCAGCGGTGGCGCCCCAGGAGGTAGAGATCATAGGCCTCCAAGTCGTCGGTGAGGCTCGCCTCGATCCGAGTCTTTTCCTCGGGTCGGATAACCACCCTCATGGACCGGGCGATCTGCTCCGCGATCTCGGTCTGGACCGCGAACAGGTTCTCGGTGGTGAGAGTTCTGGTAAACTCCTCGGACCAGAGGTGCCCTTCCTTGCCGGCATCGATCAGTTGAGCGATCAGGCGCACCTGATCCCCGGCCATGCGGGCGCTTCCCTCCAAAACGAAATCCACCCCACCGAGCTCTGCCGCGATCTGGGGAATGGGCGGTCGAGCCTCCCGGTATTGCTCGACGGAGGTCCCGGAGATGACCTTCAAACCGGAGATCTTCGACAGCTTCGATATGATCTCGTCCTGTTGCCCGTCGGCGAAGTAGGCGTGTTCGGGATCAGAGCTGAGGCTCCTGAAGGGGAGGACTGCAACGACGGGGCGTTCATCATTCAGGCCTCCGGCCGGGGCAGGTGCTGGCTCGATAGCCGAGTCCTTTGAGCTGCCTCTTCCCCCCAGCATCGACAGCACCCCACCGGAGATCAGCAGGAGAAGAGCGATGATCAGCAACTCCGGCCCGCTGACCCATTGCTGTCCCTTCTCCCCGTGATACCAGGCGATGACCAGAACCACGAAGAAGCCGAACATGGCCAGGATCGTGACGACCGGGCCCACCACCTCGGGCCAGTGGAACTGCTGGGCGACAAGGCTGGCCGACTCGACGAAAACC
Organism: Gemmatimonadota bacterium; assembly: GCA_030618065.1. Lineage (GTDB taxonomy): Bacteria > Gemmatimonadota > Gemmatimonadetes > Longimicrobiales > Gaopeijiaceae > JABDNZ01. The sequence continues at coordinate 166 of JAUXEE010000155.1, read as the reverse complement.
CAAGCCCCCGCAAGATAAGCCAGGCCCCACTGGACGATCTTCCGGTCTTTCAGCCGTTGCCACAGGGACGAGTCGGGCATAAGAGGGACTCCGCTAGACGTTCGGGCCGATCCGATCCAGCCCACCGGCCACCGCAAGGCAAGATGTGCCCGCGGCTAAGGACTGG
>JAUXEE010000342.1 GCA_030618065.1 Gemmatimonadota bacterium | reverse complement strand
GCCGGGCCGCAGAGCATCAGGGAGAAGCTTCCGAAGTCCTGGGAGGTGTGGAGTGGAAGACGGTGGGGGAGCTGAGTGCCATCAGCGTGAACATCTCTCCCCGGGGGGACGGCACCTCCGTTCAGATCGTAGGGGACCGAAGCGGTGCCGGGGCCGTAACCTTCACCTTCCCCATGACGGTTGCAGCGGTTCTCGTGGGAGTGTTGGGGGGGGCCTTCGAGCCGACTTCTGCAGCGGGGATCATCTCCCTTGTCACCGGGACTCTGGGGGCCGGTTTCCTCACGGCCAGGACCATATGGGTCGCTGGCTCGAACAGGTTTCGGAAGCGTCTCACGCACCTCATGGATGCCGTATTCAGGTCGGTCGAGAGGACCGCCCTCCCTCCAGGTCCGGACGAAGAAGAGAGCTGAGGAGGCTCACACCATGTCCTCTCGTCGCTGGCTTGCTGCTGCCCTACTCCTTGTGCCCATGACATTCTCCGCCTGCCAAGACCCCGGCCCAAACCTACCTCTGGACTATCCGGAGGCCCGGAGATCCGACCATACCGACAACTATTTCGGCACGGTCGTGGCGGATCCCTACCGATGGATGGAGGATCTGGAGGCTCAGGAAACCGGGGCATGGGTGAAGGCCCAGAATAAGATCGCCGGTCCCTTCCTGGAAGGATTGGCGGAGCATGGAGATATCCAGGCCCGGCTCACGGAGCTTTGGAACTATGAGCGCTTCGGCGTCCCCTTCAAGGAGGGTGGGCTCTACTTCCACACCAGGAATGACGGCCTCCAGGACCAGGACGTCCTCTACGTGGCGGAGAGCCTGGAAGCGGAACCACGAGTTCTCATCGATCCCAACGGCTTCAGCGAGGATGCCACCATCGCTCTGGCGGGATGGAGTGTGAGTCCGGACGGCCGCTACATCGCCTACTCGACATCCGACGGTGGAACGGATTGGAACAGTTGGCATGTCCGGGAGGTGGCGACGGGGGAAGATCTAGCCGATGCGGTGGGGTACACGAAATTCACCCAGGCCTCCTGGCTTCTCAACGGTACTGGCTTTTTCTACTCCCGGTACCCGGTGGGTCCCGATGGGGAGGGGGACGGTCAAGCCCAGGTTCAGGTGTACTTCCATCCCCTGGGGGTCGACCAGGCTGAAGACGAGTTGGTCTATGCCGTGGAGGACTCGGATAGCCGGAACCCCGAGGGTACGGTAACCGAGGACGGGCGGTACCTGATCCTTCACCTCTCGGAAGGATACAACGAGAACGCCGTCTACTACCGGGACCTGGGGGCCCCAAGTGGTCAGGTCGTTCGCCTCCTGGACGATTGGGACGCTCTCTACACCTTCGTGGGGAACGACGGCCCGATCTTCTTCTTCCACACCAACAAGGACGCGCCCCGAAACCGGGTGGTGGCCATCGACATCCGAAAAGCCGACCCCTCTGAATGGCGGGAGATCATTCCCGAGGCCCAGGAGACCTTGGAGTTCGCCTCCTACGTGGGGGGGATGTTCGTGGGCCAGTACCTGAAGGACGCGAGCTCCTTGGTCAGGCTTTTCTCCCGGGAAGGTGAGGTGATCCGGGATGTCGCCCTACCGGGGATCGGCACGGTCGGTGGGTTCGGCGGTCATTCCGACGACCCCGAGACCTTCTTCTCCTTCGAGAGCTACACGGCGCCGCCCACCCTCTACCGATACGATGTGAGCACGGGGGAATCCACGGTGTACCGGGAAACCCAAGTCGACATCGACCCATCCGCCTACGAGACCATTCAAGTCTTCTTCACCAGCGCTGATGGCACCCGGATCCCCATGTTCCTCACCTATAAGGCGGGGCTGGAGAAGACGGGCCGGAATCCCACCCTCCTCTACGGCTATGGCGGGTTCAACATCTCCGAGACGCCCTCCTTCCGGGCGGACAGGCTGGTGTGGCTGGAGATGGGAGGGATCTTCGCCCACGCCAACCTCCGGGGAGGCGGCGAGTATGGCGAGGAGTGGCACCTGGCCGGCACAAAAACCAACAAGCAGAACGTTTTCGACGATTTCATCGCCGCCGCCGAGTACCTGATCTCCGAGGGCTATACGTCGACACCGCGGTTAGCCATCCAGGGAGGGAGCAATGGCGGACTCCTGGCCGGTGCTGTTCTGACGCAAAGGCCTGAGCTCTTCGGGGCGGCCCTGCCCGCCGTCGGCGTTCTCGACATGCTCCGGTATCACACGGCCAGCCTGAACGCCCGTC
>JAUXEE010000330.1 GCA_030618065.1 Gemmatimonadota bacterium | reverse complement strand
GACAGACGGCTTCTTGAAGCCTTCTTCTACGGTAGGGCCCTGGCGGTGGCGTTGCGAGAGTTTTGAGCGGATGGAGAGTCAGGCTACGGTGTGGGATGACCGGGTCCGATGAAGGAGTCGCCGAACCGGAGCAGGACCGTGCGGACGCCGCTCTCCTCCACCGTGACGATGTACATCCGGTCGTATTCCATAGATTCGATGGGAGAGGCGGGATCGCCACCCAGAGCGCGAACGAGATCGGGCGTGGTGTTGCTGTGACCCACCACGAGGTGGCGGCCCGGGATGGACCGGAGCTCCCCCGCGAAGGCATCCAGGTTGGATGCATCATAGATGGCTAGCTCCACTCCGGTGGCGGCGGACGTTGGCTGGGCCGTCTCCCGGGTGCGGGCGTAGTCGGTGGAGTGGATGTGGGTGATCCCCGCGTCCCGGAGCATCTCGGCAAGGAGGGAAGCTCGGTCCCGCCCCATCTCTGAGAGGGGTGGGTCCTTCCGCGTCTGGGGATCCATGGCCATCTGGGGATCCATGGCCATCTGGGGGTCCATGGCGCCATCGTCGGCCCGCTCCGCATGCCGGACCAGGAAAATGACGGTCCCTTGCTGGGCTTCCAGGGCCTGCGGATCCGCTGGAATCAGGAGGAGAGTCGAGAGAACAAGAATGAGGATGAAGCGCACGGAGTCCCTCCTGGGATCTTGAAGGTTCGAAAAAGCCATCAGTGCAGAGCCGGCGAAGCCAGTGCCACCGGCCTCAAAAGTACACGGACAGCATGGTGAACACGAAGTCCCCGTAGGTACCGAATTCGCTCTCGAGCCGGGGTTCCGGCTCGAAGACGGGTGTGTCACCGAAGGAGAGCAGGGCCCCGGCCGAAAGGCGAGTGCTCTGGCCGACGTCGTAGGTGAGGTTGGGGACGAAGGCGGCGCTGGGGTCCTGGAGGTTCCAGAGGGCACTCAGGGTAAGGCTCAACCTGTCGTTTCCAGGGGTCCAGCTGGCCAACCCCCCCAGATTGTGCCGACCCAGGAAGTACGTCTCTCCCTGTGCGTAGCGAGGGTCTTCCAACACGTTCATGTAGCCCTCCGCATCGGTGGCTCCGATCCCATTGAAGTTGTACTCCGCCGAGAGCATGGTCTCACCCCCCAGCCAATCCACCCCCAGCGTGACTCGCGGCAGTTGGAAGTCGTCCCCGTCCAGATCATAGGGAAGGGCTCCTTCGGCTCGAAGTATGTAACTACCGATGGGTGCGGAGATCCCGGCGAGGCCCATGACCTCTCTCCAGAACTTCCCGCCGCCGGCGTATAGATCAGCCCAGGGGAGGCTCAGGCTGGCTCTGATGCCGGCGGAGAAGTTCCTGGACGAACCCCGGTCGGCCAGGACGGCGTCCAACTCCAGGCCGGCGGCGGGGTAGTTCAGGACCCTTACCGCATCGACCCCCGGCTTCTCCTCCGTATCCAGCTCAAAGGGGCTGAACTGGGCCCAGAGGTCTGCGACAGGGTAGACGTTGGAGATTCCCCAGGTGATGGCCTGCCGCCCGGCAGTGATATCTACGAAACCGGTGTACCAGGTCAGGGAGAGGCGGTCGATGTCATGCCAGACCTTGAGGCGCTCCTGGTCCACGAACACGCTGGAGAGGTCCCATCGGCGTCCGGGAATCACGCTCACTCCAAAACCCACCCCCGATGTGCCCATTCCGGCCTCGGAAGAGGAGAGTTGGGCCTGGAGCCGGTTGTGAACCTCCAAGAGGACCGATTCCCCCAACCGGAGACTCCACTTCAGACGGACGACCTCCGCATGGATCCCCGATTCCCGGTCCTCCACGGTGGGGATGTCATAACCCGGATCATAAAGCTGGGTCAGGGAGCGAACGTATCCACCCAGGTCGATGCTGGTCTCCCCCCTCTCGAAGAGCGTCCATTGCCCGGAGAGACCTTCCCCGGGTGGGATCAGGCCCAGGGTGGCCACCAGGATGGAGGTAAGGGCGACTCGCATGAGGAAGAGCTCAGTCGGCTGCCATGGCCTCGGTTCCCGTGACCCGTCCGTCCAGGAGCCGGATGACTCTCCGGGCGCGTCCGATGACCAAGGGATCGTGGGTGGAGAAAAGGAAGGTCGTCTTCAACTCCTGATTCAGCTCCAGCATGAGGTCCAGGAGGCCCGCCGAAGTGTCGGAGTCCAGGTTCGCCGTCGGTTCATCGGCCAGGACGATGGATGGTCGAGTTGCCAGGGCACGCACGATGGCGATGCGTTGTTGCTGCCCTCCACTCAGCTCGTGGGGCCTTCGATCCTTCATATCTCCGAGCCCGACCCGCTCCAGGAGCGGCATCACCCGACTACTCCGTTCCGGGGCGGGAACGCCTCGAAGGAGAAGAGTGAATTCGGCGTTCTCGTAGGCCGTGAGGACCGGAACCAGGTTGTAGGCCTGAAAGATGAAACCGACGTTGGCCAACCGAAAATCCGCTGCGTCCCCCCTCGCGAGGCGCCCGATGTCCTGGCCGGCTACCTCCACCCTTCCGGCGGTGGGGTTGTCCAGAACCCCGATGATGTTCAGGAGGGTGGTCTTCCCCGAGCCCGAGGGGCCGGCCAGGGCGGAGAACTCCCCTTCCGCTATGTCCAGATCCACTCCACGGAGAGCCAAAACCTCCAAAGAACCTTCCTGGTAGATCCGGGTGATCTGTCGAAGGCGGATCAGGGCGCCGTCGTGCCAGGTAGCGTGATTCTGTTGAGTTTGCTCGCTCATGTCTCTTTTCTTCTCCGTTCCTACCCGAAGAACCGCATGGCCTCGGAGGGCGCCAACCGAGATGCTCGCCAGGCCGGGTAGAGGGCGCTGCCCAGCGTTACCAGGGCG
>JAUXEE010000218.1 GCA_030618065.1 Gemmatimonadota bacterium | reverse complement strand
TATCGCCTGAACTATCCCGTCAAGCGCACCAATCCGGAAAAGGGCCTGAATGTCGATCCCAAGTGGGAACGCATCTCCTGGGATGAGGCCCTCGACATTATCGTCGAGAAGCTGAAGGAGTGTCGGGAGAAGGATCCCCGGGGAGCCTACTTTCAAGCCACGACGACCCAGGCCTCCGAGATTCGCTTCGGGGTCATCGGGTTCATGAAAGGTTTCGGAACCCCCAACTACTGGGTCTCCGGTGGCGGGCTCCACTGCGGCAACGGCGCCCACTTCATGAACGGCATCATGCATGTGGCCTGGTCCATCATCCCCGACTTCGCCAACTGCAACTACGCCCTGAACTTCGGCTGCTCGAAAGGACACGGGGCCGGCCACGTGGCGGTGCAAAACGCCACCCAGGCCGCCGACGCCCGCTTCCGTGGCTTCAAGAACGTCGTCTTCGATCCCTTCCAGAGCGCTCAGGCCTCGAAGTCTCACGAATGGGTGCCCATCAAGGTCGGCACCGATGGAGCCATGGCCTTGGGGCTCGTGAACTCCCTCCTGAATGAGCACGGGATCTACGACGCAGAATACCTCATGTACAAGACCAACGGCCCCTACCTCATCCGGCCGTCAGACGGTCGTTACATGCGGGACGGCGTCACGGGGAAACCCCTGGTCTGGGACCTGGTGGACGACGCACCCAAGCTTCATAACGATCCCTCCGTGACCCGGGTGGAGTACGAGGACGTAGCCCACGAGGTGGCCCTGACGGGCCGGTACACGGTGGACGGAGTAGAGTGCACCCCGGGCTTCGAACTCCTGAAGGAGCATGTGAAGAAGTACACGCCGGAATTCGTGGGGCAGGCCACGGGGGTACCGGCGGCCTCGGTGAGCCGCATCGCCAAAGAGTTCGGGGAAGCCGCCGAGATCGGCTCCACCGTCACCGTCGAGACCAGCATGGGACCCAAGAAGGTCCCCCGACGCCCGGCGGCCACTCACTTCTTCCGGGGCGCACAGGGACACGTGAACTCGGGGTGGACCTGCCTCTCCATCGACATGGTGAACCACATGGTGGGAGCCGCCGACACCTTCGGCTCGGCCCTCGGACTGGGCGCCGCCGTCGGGAGCGGATACGAGGGTACCGGGAAACCGTACCAGATCCCCTACCCCTGCCCCGACGGCCTTCTCATGGCCAAAACCTGGGTGTACGACCACAAACCCTATCCCCTGCGGGAGCCCAAACCCCCGACGCGGCTGGACCTGCACGACATGTTCCCCACCTCCATCTACAACGCTTTCACCATCACGAGCCCGAGATGGTTCGAGATTCTGGAACGCTTCAAGATCCCCTACAAGCCGGACGTGATGATCAACTTCGGATCCAACTCCGTCATGACCATGGGGAACGCGGAGGCGGTGACGGAGAACTTCCTGAAGAAGTTCAACTTCATCTTTTCCTTCCAGCTCTACCTGACGGAGTTCGAGGAAGCGGTGGCGGACGTGGTCATCCCGGACACCTGCTTCCTGGAGCGGTTCACGCCGGCGGTGAGTTTCCCCTCCACCTTCTCCCACCCCCAAGGAGAGGACGACTGGGGATGGACCATCCGGCAACCCGTCAGCGAGCCCCTCTTCGAACGCCGGGACTTCAACGAGGTCATGATCGACATCTGCGAACGCTTGGGGATCCACGGCAAATACTTCAAGGGGCTGAACGACTCCATCGGAGTTCGCTATGGCGGTGAGATGGAGGAGAAAAACAAGCTGGTGGAGGACGGGAGCGTAGTCCACAGTTGGGAGGACGTCTGCGACCGGCTCCTCAGAGATCGGTTCGGAGACGAGCACGACCTGGAATACTTCAAAGAGAAGGGCGTCTTCACCTGGCCCAAAAAGAAAGAAGACGTGTACTGGAAGTGGTTCAACCCATCCCGGGTGCCCATCTACTTCGAGTACTTCATCGATTCCGGGGAGAAGATCACCAAGCTCTGGGACGAGTATAATGGGAGGGACTTCTTCGATCTGGACTGGTCCCGATTCAAACCCCTGGCGGACTGGTATCCCTGTCCCACCCACACCGAAACCGACCCCGCCTTCGACATGCACGCCTTCTACTGGCGTGCCGTCATGCACTGCAACTCCATGACCCAACAGAATCCCCACCTGGATGAGCTCTCCCAGGAAGATCCCCACGTCTACTCCATACAGCTACACACGGACACGGCGAAAGAGAAGGGATTGGCGGATGGTGACTGGATCTGGATGGAGAATCCCCAGGGCCACAGGGTGAAGGGATGGATCTCTCTCACTGAGGGCATCGGACCCCATCACCTGGCGGTGGCCGCCGTGGCGGGCCACTGGGGGAACTACATGCCTATCGCCAAGGGCAAGGGAGTGTTCTTCAACGACCTTGTCGAGATGGATCTACCCCACACCGATCCTCTCACCTTCAACCAGGACATCTGTTGTCGGGTGAAGATCTACAAGGCGGACCCATGAGTGAGGTCATGGTCGACGCAACCGTGAATCATGGATCCACAGTGGAGACGAGAATGCCACGCTATGGAATGGTCATAGACCTGAAACGATGCTACGGCTGTTACGCCTGCGTCATGGCCTGCAAGACGGCGAACCACACGCCCCCCGAAGTCTTCTGGGCCAGGCTCCTGAAAGGGGAGATGGGGAAGTTCCCCAACACCGTGCGGCAGTCTCTGCCGGTCCTTTGCATGCATTGCGAGGAGCCCTCTTGCCTGGAGGTGTGTCCCACGGGGGCCACCATGAAGCTGGAAAACGGGATCGTCGTCGTGGACAAGGACAAGTGCATGGGGTGCAAGTACTGCATAATGGCCTGCCCCTACGGCGCCCGGTACTCGGTGGATATTTGGGAAAGCTACTTCCCGGACGGCCTCCCCCTTTCCCCATACGAGGAGTTCTCCAAGAAAGCGTGGGAGGAGAAGTCCGGGGTGGGGGTCGCCACAAAATGCGACTTCTGTCAGGACCGGGTGGCGGAGGGAAGAGATCCGGCCTGTGTGGAGGCCTGCCCCGCCAATGCCCGGACCTTTGGCGATCTGGATGACCCTGACAGCGAAGTGTCATGGTTGATCAAGACGTATCGAGGCGAGGTCCTGAACCCGGAGTTCGGGAACAAGCCCAAGGTCTACTATCTCCCCCCGAGGTGATCAGATGCGGACAAGCCCGAAGCTCGGATCGATCGCTCAGACAGTCGGAGACGCCCAATGAATCCTGAAGCCAATGGCCAACTGCAGCGGGAGTGGGGATGGTGGATCGCCATATACCTCTTCCTCGGTGGGATCGGGGGCGGTGCTTATACCATCGGAGCCGTGAATTGGCTCATCGGAGAAGGTGCCGAGGCCTCAACTACGATCGGATTATGGATCGGGTTTCCGGCGCTCGTCATCGGAAGCGTTTGTCTCCTGGCCGACCTGGGCTCACCCACCCGGGCCATTCTGGCGGGCATGACACCGGGGACGTCCTGGATGGCGAGGGGGTTCTGGATCATCTCCGTCTTCATGATCCTGGCCTTTCTCCACTTCGTTCTTCACCTCTTCACCGGCATGGGGGACACGGCGGGCGGAAGATCATTGTTGAGCGTGATCGCCGTGGCGGGGATCATTTTCGCCGTGGGAACCATGGCCTACACAGGAATCCTTCTCAGCACGTCGAAGGGCATTCCCTTCTGGCGTTCCGGGGTCGTTCCAGTCCTCTTCGTCGTTTCCGCCCTCGTGACCGGTCACTTCACCATCATGCTCGGTATGGTTCTCGGTTTTGCATGGCCAGAAATGGCCGAGCCTCTGCGGGTCATGGCCCTGGAAGCCGCGATTCTGGTGGGGCTGGAGGTGCTGGCCATCGCCTTCTTCCTCCAAGGAGCCTTCGGTGGCTCTGATTCCCGGGAGGCGGCTGAGAGGGTTTTGAGGAAACGTTCTTTTGTGGTCGGCTACTTCTTGTTGGGCCTCGCCGTACCCCTGGTCCTCATGGTCATGGCATACCGATCAGAAGCCAGCGCCGGGATTTACCTGGCAATGATCTCCCTCGGTGCCGCCCTGGGGTTGGCGGGAGGGTTGATCCTTCGGCAATCGGTATTGGTATGCGGAGCGCTGCCCACCCTGAACATGGGGGGGTTCGAGTTCCGGCGGATCGCCCGGCCCAAGGAGCCGAAGGCGGGAATCGGGCTGATGCCGCCGACCTGACCTTTTGGCGGGCGGGGGCAATCTATTCCAAACCCCTTGGCGGAGCTGTGCCTTTTTGCGCCCCTTTTGGACCCTTCTGTTCCCTTCCCTTGTCCAGTCAGCCCTCTGACAATACCCTCATGGATTGTTTCTTGCTCGTGCGGCGGATGTTCATTTGCGCGGTCAAGGTGATTGGCGAAGCGACCCAGCTACTCTAGACGGGGAAACGATAGAATCATGGCGAAACTCGACCCGACCAAGATGGCCGACTGGCAGATCGCCGCAGCGGCTGAAGAGAATATGAAGACGGTATACGAACTCGGCGACGAGTTGGGCCTGGAGAAGATGGAACTCCTGCCCTACGGTCACTATGTGGCCAAGCTCGATTACCTGAGCATCCTC
>JAUXEE010000086.1 GCA_030618065.1 Gemmatimonadota bacterium | reverse complement strand
GGATGGTTGTGGACAAGGATGATCCCCGCCGCACTCTCCACGATCGCCGCCCGAAAAACCTCTCTCGGATGAATGAGGGCAGCGTCCAAGATTCCGCGGGTCACCAGCACATTTCTGATCACCCGATGCTGGGTATTCAGAAGAAGTGCGTGAAACTCCTCCTGCCTGAGATCCCTGAGGAGAGGCCCCACTCTGGAAAAGACATCTCTCGGGCCCCGAATGGGCTCGTCCTCTCCACCCGATTCCACGGCTGCACGACGCCCCAGCTCCATGGCTGCTACGATTCTGGATGCGGTGGCGGAACCGATCCCGGGTTGGGCTTCCAGGACACCGGGAGGAAGGGTGGCAAGGCGGCGAAGGGCTCCCCCTGGCTCCTGGAGGGCGGTGCCCTGGTCGGAGTTCGTTCTCGTGCATCCACTTCCGGGAGAGGAGTACCCGAGCTGATGAAGCAGCTGGTCCGCCACATCCAGGGCGGACCCGGACCTGCCACCGCTGCCAACGAGGATCGCCAGAAGCTCCCGAACGGAGAGGACGGCCGGTCCCAAGCTCCGAAGTCGCTCCCTGGGCCGGTCCCCTCGGGACCAGGACCGGATGGGAGTCCTCGCCCTCTTCCCCTCTCCAGGGGGTTTCCTCCGCTCATGGCTTTTCAAGTCCTTCACCTCCATTAAAAAAAGACGGGCCACCCAAGAAGGGTGGCCCGACGAAAGGGGCTGGGGGATGCCGGAAAAAGCCTTAGGATGCTCTGCAGGGTGGGACGAGCCGCCCAACGGTCGCCGTCAGCCACTCCTCCCGCAACACTTCTTGTACTTCTTTCCGCTCCCACAGGGGCAAGGATCGTTGCGCCCTGGCTCGTTCTTCACCGTGACGGGAGTGTGTTTCCGCTCGTCTCCCCGGTTGGTGAGGAGCTGCCGCGGATCCGGGCCGCTGGAAGACGGCACGCCCATCCCCACCCCGGGCCTCGGGCCCCCGGGAGCCGCCGCCGACCTGGAGACGCCGAGCTCGTCCACACCACCTCCCGAGGTTCCCATCCCGACACCCGCCGGAGCTCCGCTACCCCCCGTGGCCGTCCTGGCAAGCCCCTGGTCAATCCGACCACTCGGCACCCCGGTCGGACCGGAATACATGAGCCTCTGGGCCGCCGAAGGGACACGCCGCTGTTGGGGCGCTCCCATCTGGGCCCGAAAGAAGAGGGAGGTGACCGTCTTTCGTATGTCCGCCATGAGGTCGAAAAACATCTCGTAGGCGTCTTTCTTGTACTCGGTGAGAGGGTCCTTCTGCCCCCACCCCCGGAATCCGATGGACGCCTTCAAGGAGTCCAGATCGTACAGGTTATCTTTCCACTTGTCGTCCAGGGTTTGGAGCATGACGAAACCCATGACACGCTCCCCGTGCTCTCCGAAGTCGGTGATCTTCCGGTGGAAATGGTCCTTGGCCGCCTCCAAGGCGACTTCGACGACAGCTTCCACATCGTCGAACTCCGGCTCCTCCGGGTTCTTGTCGGGAAGCTCCCGGGCCATGACGAAGAAATCCAGTAGAAGTCGACGCCGAAGCCCGGCCAAGTCCCAGTTTTCGGCGGGGAGGTCCGGGTCACAGTATTCCTCGGTCAGATCCCGGGCGGAGTGCTCGATCATCTCCCAGATCTCGCCCTTGAGATCTTCCCCACCTTCCAAGGCGAAGAGGCGAAGGTCATAAATGACCTCCCGCTGTTGGTTCATGACGTCGTCATAATCCAACAGCTTCTTCCGTGATTCGAAGTTGTTCCCTTCCACCCTCTTCTGGGCCTGGCCTATGGACTTGGTCACCAACCCGTGGGTGATGACCTCACCTTCCTGGACCCCCCATTTCTCCATGGCCCCAGCCACCCGATCGGTCATGAACAGGCGCATGAGATCATCTTCCAGGGAGAGGAAGAATTGGGACGCCCCCGGATCCCCTTGGCGGCCTGCCCGGCCCCGAAGCTGACGGTCGATCCGCCTGGATTCGTGGCGTTCCGATCCCAAAATGTGAAGGCCACCCACCTCCAGGACGTCCTCGTCCGTGAGCTTCTCAGGCTCAATGAATCGGACGGGATCCACCGGGAGGAGCTCCGCCAGATCCAATCCCCGGGCTTTGGCCCAGGCGACCGTCCGAGTTTCGGTGACCCCCTCCCCCAGCTTAATATCCGTGCCCCGGCCGGCCATATTGGTGGCAATGGTCACGGCGCCCGGAAGCCCTGCCTCGGCGATGATCTCCGATTCCTTCTTGTGATGCTTGGCATTCAGTACGTTGTGTTTCAAACCACGGCGCTTGAGCATGCGGGAGAGGGTTTCGGACACCTCCACATTCGTGGTCCCCACCAGGATGGGGAGCTCCATCATGTGCAGTCGCTCCACCTCGTCCATGAGGGCCGTGAGCTTCTCCCTCTTGGTGCGAAAGATCAGGTCATCACGGTCGTCACGGATGATGGGGCGGTTCGTGGGAATGACCAGAACATCCAGGGTGTAGATCTGGTGGAACTCGTTCTCCTCCGTCTCCGCCGTTCCCGTCATCCCGGCCAGCTTGTCGTACATCCGGAAGTAGTTCTGGATGGTGATTGTGGCCAGGGTCTGGGTTTCCCCCTTGATCTCCACGCCCTCCTTCGCCTCCACGGCCTGGTGTAGTCCGTCGCTCCACCTTCGGCCGGCCATCTGGCGGCCCGTGAACTCGTCCACGATGACCACCGAGCCATCTTCGCCGATGATGTACTGCTCGTCCTTGTGGAAGAGGGTGTAGGCCTTCAAGAGCTGATGGATGACATGCATCTTCTGGCTTTTGGCGGCATACGCCGCCTCCAGCTCCTGGATGGCAGCGTGCTTCTCCTCCAGGGACCTCCCCTCATCCTCCTCGATGGCGCCCATGGCCTCGGAAAGGTCCGGGATGATGAAGGCGTCCGGGTCCCCGGGGCTCAACTCCTCGATGCCCCTGTCCGAGAGGTGCACGTTATGGCCCTTCTCGTCCATGGCGAAAAAGAGCTGCTCGTCAATCTCGTGGAGGATCTTCTCCCGCATGTAGTCCGCCTCCACCCGCTGAACCAACTTCTGCAGGCGGGGTTCTTCGGCGAACATTTTCAGGAGCTTCCGGTGCTTGGGCGTGCCGCGTTTTACCGCGAGGAACTTCTCCCCGGCTTTGTATTCGTCGTTTCCATCCTCACTCTCCAAAAGCTTCTCGGCCTCGGCCACCAGCTGGTTCGCGATCCGGGTTTGCTTCCGGTACAGGTTGGACACCATGAAAGAGAACTGTTTGAAGGGAGTGGAGGTGTCCTTTCCAACAGGCCCGGAGATGATGAGGGGGGTCCGGGCCTCGTCGATGAGGATGGAATCCACCTCATCGATGATGACGTAGTGATGCTGGGGCTGGACCCGCTGCTCCAGCGTGTGGACCATGTTGTCCCGGAGATAATCGAAGCCGAACTCGTTATTGGTGCCGTAGGTGATATCGGCGTCGTAAGCAGCCCGGCGCTCAGCGGAACCGGGATCGTGGAGGTCGATGACGTCCACCCTGAGACCCAAAAAGTCGTAGATGACACCCATCCACTCGGCATCACGCTGGGCCAGATAGGAGTTCACCGTCACCAGGTGAGCCCCCCGGCCCGCCAAAGCGTTCAGGTACAGAGGCATGGTAGCCACAAGGGTTTTCCCTTCCCCCGTGGCCATCTCAGTCGCCTTCCTCCGGTGAAGAGAGATCCCGCCGATGAGCTGGACGTCGTAAGGAACCATGTCCCACGTCATCTTCTGGCCGGTGACGATGATCTCTTTCCCGAGGTTCCGTTGGCAAGCCTCCTTCACAACGGCAAAGGCCTCCGGCAAGATTTCGTCCAGGGCCCCTTCCATTGCCTCGAGGAGCTCCTCGTCCAGTCCACCGATCTCCTGTGTCAGGGCCTCCCGTACCCTGGCATCCTCCGAGCTCCGCTTCTCCTCACGGAGCGTTTCGATCCTCTCATCCAGGGCCCTCGTCCCATCCTTGATCCGGGCCCGGAATTCGTCCGTCTTTCCCCTGAGCTCATCGTCCGTGAGGGAGGAATACCCCTCGCAGAAGATGTTGATCTGGTCCACGATGGGTTGGAGCTTTTTCACTTCCCTGGCGTGCGGTGACCCCAGGATCTTCTTCAGTATTGCTTTCATGAGATCGATCTATAAAGGCGATGAGTCTCGATGATTCGTCTTACCTCTTCAGGGACCAGGTATTCGATGGAGAGGCCCTCCCTTACCCGGGCCCGGACCTCCGAGGAGGAGATATCCACTCGTGTCACGTCGAGGGAAATGAAGTTCAACTCCCCTCCGGACCCCAAGGCCACCGGCGGAAGCTGGTCTGGGCCCACTCCATCCCGACCTACCACTACCAGCGTAACCAATGCGGCGATTCCTTCGGGCTCCTGCCATTCGTGAAACTCCGCCAACTGGTCCGCACCCAAGAGAAAAAAGAGCTCCGCATCGGGATGGACAACTCGAAAGTGCCGAAGCGTGTCCACGGTATAGGTGGGCCCCTCACGATCCAACTCCACCTCACTCACATTGAAGAGGGGGTTTCCCGCGACGGCAGCTCGCGCCATCTCCACGCGGAGGGAGGGAGGCGACAACACCTCCCCACGCTTATGGGGAGGAAGACCGGCCACCAAAAATAGCAGGCCGTCCAGGGAGAGCCGCTCCGCCACATCCTGGGCCACCACGAGATGGCCGAAATGGGGCGGATCGAAGGTGCCTCCGAAGAGACCCAGGCGCAGGGATGGCACTCCTCAGGGGGTCCCCTTCAGGCCGGCCCCTGCCCCGACCTCCTTTGCGGCTTCTGAGTCCGGGAACTCCCGGAGAAGCCGCTGTCGAACCTCCTCGGCTTCGACATCCCAGTCCAGGGAGGAGTACGATTGGAATAGACGGAGGAGCGCCTCCGATGCCCACCCGTTCCTGGGATACTGGTCCAGGAGGTCGTTGAAATAAATGATCCCGGGGTGGTAGAGCTTCCGCCGATAGTAGAAGTCCCCAGTGATGAAGAGCTTCTCCGCCAGCTTGGTCTCCATCTCACTCCGCAGAGCCTCGGCTTCCGCCGCCACCTCCGTACCTCGGAAGTCGGTCAACGTATTCTGGCAAGAATTCCACGCCTGCACGGTGAAGGTCTGGTCGCGTTGGACGTGAGGGGATTGGGCCACAAAGGACTGACAGATGCCCAGAGAAGCCTGGGGAGCAAGGGCATGCCCGGGATGACGGTCCATAATCCGGGTGAACTCGGAAATCGAAGTGATGAATTCACCCTTGTTGTAGTAGGCTCTGGCCAGGTACATACGGGCCTCCACCAACCGAGCGTAGGTGGGATCCGCGAAAAGGAGGCGCTCGAACACTTCGACGGCCTTGTCCCAATCCCCCACATTGAACTCTCGGGCACCCGCCTCGAAGAGTTCATCGGGCTGGAGACCCTGGTATTCGGACGTAGAGGCACAACCACCCAGGAGGGCGAGAGAGAAGAGGCCGACGACGACTTTTGCGTATCCTGTGTACATCCTTAAGGAATACCCTCGAGGTAGTCAGGTGTTCGATAGTTAGCCTATAAAAATGGCTAGAAGTGAGGTTCCCGGAAAGGCCGGAGGGCCCCTACCGGGAATAGAACTCCCTTACCGCCTGTCCTACCTCTGTGATCTGTCCTTCCGTCAGTTCGGGGAAGATGGGAAGGCTCACCACCTCCTCGGTCAGCGCCTCGGTCACAGGCAGATCCCCGGGCTTCCCTCCCAGTTCCCCGAAGCACTCCTGGAGGTGAAGACCCAGAGGGTAGTAGAGGCCGCTCCCGATCCCCCGCTCACCCAGGAAGCCTCGCAGCTCGTCCCTTTGATGAACCCGCAGTGTGTATTGGTTGTACACGTGGTCGTTCTTCGAGGCGACAATAGGGGTTTTGACCCCCTCGATTCCAGTGAAAAGCTCGTCATAGAGGGCGGCGTTTCTTTGGCGCTTCTCCGCCCAGCTCTCCAGATGGGGAAGCTTCACCCGCAGAACAGCGGCCTGGAGTGCGTCGAGACGAGAATTCGTCCCGACCATCTCATGGTGGTACATCTGTTTGCCACCATGGACCCGGAGCTTGGAGACTTTCTCGGCAAGGGCCTCGTCGGAGGTGGTGACCAATCCGCCGTCCCCAAAGCCTCCCAGGTTCTTCGTTGGGAAGAAGGAGAGAGCACCCGCGTCTCCCAAAGCCCCTGCCATCAACCACTCCTCCGACGTCGTTGATTCATCCAATGAAAGGCTTGCCAGATCCGAAGCCCCCGCTCCCAAACGGGCGGCCGGGAAGCGTTGTCGTGCTCCGATGGCCTGAGCGGCGTCCTCCAGAACGAAAGCCCCTCTGCTCTTCGCCAACTCCCGGATCTCAGCCATGGGGGCCACCTGGCCGTAGAGATGGACCGGGATCACCGCCCTGGTCCGGCTCGTCCACACCGCCTCCACCGTCTCGGCAGTGAGGTTGAAGATGTCAGGATCCACGTCGCAAAAAACGGGCGTGAACCCTGAATTCCAGACGGCTCCCGCTGTTGCGAAGAAGGTGAAGGCCGGGATGATGACCTCGTCCCCGACCTCCGGCTCCAGCGCCCGCAGCGGAAGCAGAAGAGCGTCGGTCCCACTGGCGACTCCTACCGCGAAAGGGACCCCTAGATAGTCGGCTATCTCTTCTTCCAGGGCCTGGACTTCCGGGCCCAAGACGAAGGACTGGGACGACACGATCCGCTCCACGGCCTCGTCGAGTTCCGTCTTAAGAGCGTTGTACTGGAGTTTCAGGTCCAGAAAAGGAACGGGCATGGTTCGAAGACAGACGTAGTAGTGAGTTCTCTAGGAGCCACCTCGGCGGATGGCTCGGCTTCGGCCGAATTCGGGTTCAGGTGGAAAACAAGATTCCGAGAGCTCCCCGGCCCTGAGGCGCTCGAAGGACCGATCGAAACGACCCCCAAAGCGGATCTGGTCGATACGCGACTCGGCACGTGCCACCACGGAACCGGTACCGGAAGGGTCCATCACAGGGACCTCCTGGAACGCCTCGATGGCCGCCTCACACTCCCCCCGGAATCCCAGGATTTCACCTTTTTCGAAGTAAGCCATGGCAAGGCGATTTCGAGGTTCCCCGATGCTGATCAGGGTCTCCAGGAAACGAAGGGCCTCCTCATCGTCACCCTCGGCCCTCCGACGTTGGGCCAGCTCGAAGGAACAATGACCTAGCCGCCAGTTCACCTCGCTCCTCCTGAACCGGGGCAATCGGTCACGGTAATCCTCGTAGTAGATCACCGCGCTCTCACAGTCCCCGACCTCATCGTAGGCCACAGCCGTTTCGAAGAGAATCCGGGGAAGAGAATCCGGATCCAGGGCCGAGAGAGTCTTCTGGTAGAAGGGTAGAGCCCTCCCATACTCCCCGATATCGGAGTAGTGCTGGGCCAATGGGAGAACCAGATCCTCTATACTGATCCCGGGCCGAAACTCCAGGGCGGTCTGGACGGCGGAGGCCATCCCGAACTGATCGCCGATCCGGTTCTCTCCCCGGGCCAGGTGGACGAAATCCGACAGGGCCTGGTCAGCCAAGGAGGAATCCTGCGCTACCGCCAGCCGGTAATATTCTTTGGCGTCGTCG
>JAUXEE010000022.1 GCA_030618065.1 Gemmatimonadota bacterium | reverse complement strand
TCATCGAGGAAGGTCGGACATCCGGCTGACACCCGACTGATACCCGCCGAGAGGCGGGGATGTGTGAGGGAGACCGCTCTCGGCCTCAGGGTCTCGAGGAGGGCCTGGAAGGTTAGGTGGTCAGGGATTGAGGAGGGCCTGGAAGGCCGGGTGGGTCCGGATCGGCTCCCAGTACAACCGGATACGGAGGTTTTCCTCGGTCACCCCGGTGGGGGATCGGAGGACGGTGGTCAACTCCTCCACCGCCAGCTCCACCTCTCCCAACTCAGCGTACGCCTGGGCCAAGAGATGCCGATAATCCCATTCCACCGGAGAGCGGGTGGGGGGAAGGGCGATGCCTTCCAGAACCTCACGGGCTTCTTCGGTCTTGCCGGCCCGGGCCAACGCCAGACCCAACCGCGCCAAGCGAAGGGGTTCTTCCCACTCATGGGGAGAGGAGCCCGGCGAGTTCTGGATCTCCGCGGCCAGGGAATCCCAGTACACCCTAGCCTCTGCCGCTCTCCCGGCCACCTGATGGTTCCAGGCCTTCAGCCCGTAGCAGGTGCATCGGGCCTCAGCGTCGGACGCTTCAGGTGAAAGCCCCCCCACGAACTCTTCGAATTCTCCCCCGTCCAGGAGCTCCGGGAAGTCCTCCAGGCGGTCCCTGAGCCCCCTCCCGGTGATCAAACCGAGCCCCCTCTCTTCCGCCAGGACCCTTCGCAGCGCCTCCACCCCACCTCCAGTGGCGATATGCACCAGGGATATGGAGCGGGAGAGGGTGTTAGAGGCTTCCGGGAAGGCACTCGTCACGAGGGTCACCGCCGTCCGCAAGTGATTCAGAGCCGGGTCGAAATCCCGGAGGAGCCGGGCATATTCCCCGGCCTGGAACTGGTAGAGAGCCGCCCGGGGAACCAGCTCCACCGCCCTTCGACTGTACTCGGCGGCTTCTTCCATTCTCCCCAGGCGGAAGAACCGTACGGCCAGCTCTCGGAGGACCGCGGCGCCGTTGGGCAGCTCCTCTTCGGCCCGGCGGAGGTATCCGATGTCCTCCTGGGTTCTGAGCTCCGTGCCAGGGCTCTGGGAACCCTGGAAGGCCATGGCGAAAAGAGCCTCCCCCATGTCCGGAGCTGTTCGGAGGGCCGCCGCCGCTTCCAGGGAGGCTCGCCTGGAAAACTCCGCCTTTCTCTCCGGTTCCGTCGCCGCTCGGGCGCTCCACTCCAGGGCCACGGAGAGATACGCCCGAGCCAGAACGAACGTGCTGTCCCGCTCCAGGGCCACAGCCAGGGATCCGACGGCATCCTCCATGTCCAGGGGATTCAGGGAATGGATGCCCCTGGAAAGGCTTTCGGCGCCACGGACATAGAGGAGGTAGGCCAGTGAGTCCGTCTGCAGACCGGCGGAGAGTCGTGTCTCGGCCTGGGGTGAGAGGGTGGTAACCAAGGATCCCGCCACATTCCGGGCGATGGAGGCCTGGATGGCGAAGACATCGTCCAACGTTCGCTCGTAGGTCTCGCCCCACCGCTCTTCCCCGGTTCCCACGTCGATGAGGTGCACGCTCACCCGGACCCGGTCCCCGGCCTGCTGAACTGTCCCCGTGCCCAGGTTGTCCACACCGAGCTCGGCGGCAATGGACTCGAAATCCTCGACCTGGTCCCGATATTCGAGAACCGAGATGCGCGGAATCACCTTCAGGTCGGGGACCTTCGAGAGGGAGGTCAGGACCTCCTCGTGGATTCCGTCAGCGAAAAAACGAATCTCCTCACTACTGGTCAGATTCTCGAAGGGAAGAATGGCGATGGACGGCCGGGTCTCCCCGGAATCTGCCCCCCCGGAGGCTCCCCGCCATTCCCCCCTGATCAGGGGCTCTAGAAACCAGCCCCCGGCCACACCCACGAGCACAAAAAAGACGATGAGCACGATGGATCCGGGAGAAAACCAGCCGGCTTGGATAGGGATTTTTAGCGAACGATCCTCGGATGACTCCAGCGGTGCCCCCGACATTTCTGGGGTCGTGACAAACCCCCGGGAGGTGAAGTCATAAGCCCAGCTCACCACCACCGTCACCGGGAGGCCGAGGACAAGAACGGCCACCACGACCTTTAAGACCCACGCCGGAAACCCGAGAGTGGGGACCAGGATATCCGCAGCTTCCAGAATGGCAAAACCTGAGGCGAGGTACACCAGAAGAGACCTGGGGACACGCCGACGCTTCAGTTCGGCCAGAATGTGTGGAAGGCTCCTCTTCGGTCTACTCATACCATGGGCCACCGGAAGGGATCGAGGTCACCGGAATTGTACCGAACGCTCTGCCAGAGTGGAAGTGCATCCCCATCAAAGGGCAATCCCCTGCCGAGGAGCGGTACCCTCTCCACCCCGGCAGGGGATTAATCGGGTTCTCGGCCCGTTAAGCCGAAGAAATCAGCCTCCTGGAGGGAACTGCTCCAGGATCTTCTGAATCGCCAGGTTCGCCCGTTCCTGTTGTTCAAGGGGATCGGCGGACTCGTTGATCCGGCCTTCGGCGGACCCGCGCCACACCAACTCCCTCGCCGCCACGTCATAGAAGTCGATAATGAGGGTGCCGTCGGTGTACTCGCGCGCATAGGTCTGACTGGTTCCCATGCCCGGTCCGTATCTGCCGTAGACTCCCCGGTAGCCCCAACCACCTCCGTAATAGTTGTTGACCGTTTCGTAATCTACCCGGTCTTCGAGGATGAGGTGGTAACCCACTCGGAAGCTGACCTCACCGGAGTCGACCTTTCGGAACCCCTTGGCCTGCATTTGGGTTTCGACGGCGCTTTGGATACGACCGTGAAGGAGGGGGTTTGTGGCTCGAGGGTCGCCGCCACCTTCCCGGTCCGCTGCGGGCATCCAATCCCAACTCGTGAGGGCGGAGAAGTTGGCACCGGAGCTGAAGTCCTGGTTGACTGAGATCCCAGAACAGGCAGATACCGACAGGGCAGCAAGGAGGGCAATCGCAATTCTCGGCTTCATTGGTGAGTGTCTCCTATGGTCGACCAGGCCCGACCCTATTACACTCGGAGGGCCGAGGGTTCACAGGAGTCAGGCGGTAAAAGAACGCCGATATTGATCTTATTCACGACTAATGTTCCTTAATTCCAGTACAAAAGCAACAATGAGGATCCAATCCCCCCCCAGGGGGTAGGGCATCCCGTTGCGATGGGGTTCGGAAGAAGCACATCCGAGCCAACCCTACGAGGGGTCGCAATCCCTCAAGAACAAAGAAACCCATGAGCGAGAGGAATAAGATGAAACCCAGAACGGGCCTCCTTTTTGCCCTCCTCCTGGCAGGGAGCTTTATGCTCCAACCTCAATTCGAAGCGGAAGCTCAAGTTTTCGTCGGGGCCAGCGGATCAATAAACGACGTTGGAGGAGCGACCTTCGGCCTCGGCGCCCGTGTTGGTGTGGTGCTCCACTCTTCCCCGAGAATCACCGTAGCCATGGAAGGAGTCGGAGAGTACCTCTTCCCGTCCTGTGATGTGGTGGACTGCGACGCCATAAGTTTTCAAGGAAACTTCATAGCGAGGCGCCAGGTCGCCAGCTATGCAGAGGCATACGCCGGCCTCGGTGTCGTGTACCAGGACTTCACACTGGAGGACGGCGATCTGAAGCACGAGGGGGACGACGTTGGCTTCAGCATCCTTGTGGGCACACAATCGGGGCAACCCGGGGGTATCCGCCCCTTCCTGGAGGTGCGATTTTCCTTCATGGACGAGTTGGAAAACCAGGCCGGGGCCGCCTTTGGGATCCGGCTTCCCGTGGGATAGTCGGATCACACCCTACCTGTGGACCATGGGCATCGAGTGACTGTCGAGACTGTGTCTCCGGTCCAAAAAGAGTCCGGGCTCCCCCAGGGTGGGGAGCCCAGTTTTCTGATTGTTGTGTACCTCAGCCACCGCCGAAGGTAAGCCCTCCGCCGAAGTCGAACTGGATCGGTCCGATGGGTCCGACGGAACCCGCATAACACTCTCCGGGACTGCACCAGGGGCTTCCACTGCCGTTGAGCATGTTGTTGAGCAGCACCCTTGCCTGCAAACGCAAGCCCATCCTCCCGGAGCCCAACGGGACTTTGACACCCCCCCCGAAAATTCCTGCGAAGCCATACTCGGACTCATTGCTTTCGCTGCCGCTCCCGGCATCGAACAGGGACATGCCCAAGGTCCCCACCACAAAGGGCCTGGGTCCCGAAGCAGACCGACCGAGCACCTCGTAGGTGCCACCCACCTGGAGGTAAAAAAGGAGGGTTCTTCTAGGAAGCTCTGGTTTTTCCGGCCAAACAGAGTGATGTTCGGGGTGCCCCTCCGGGGGCGCCCCAACCAGGAGGAGAGATGACCAGAAGGGACGGCCTGAGCATCGCGAGCAGAAGGACCCGCCTTGCTTGTGGCTTGTTCCTTCTGCTCCTCCTCCAGCTGACCTCTACCCCCAGGCCCCTTCAAGGACAAACCGCGGTTCCCTCCAATCAGATCCACCTGTCCATCACCCTCGGCGGGTACTTCCTCGTCGGTGTGGGATACACCCATTGGATGGAGCAGCATCACGCCCTGGAGTTCACCGTTTTCCCCTTCGCCTACCCGGGAGAGGGTTTTCCCTTCGGACTGCGGGCCGCATATGCGTGGGTCCCCTCCGACGAGGTCTGGAGGGCCAAGCTAGTGGGAACATAATGGTCCTTATCCGGCCGGGTCAGACTGGCGGAGACCGATTTACGCCGATTCTCGGGGTGACCCCCGGCATCCGATACGACCCCGACAGTGATCGAAGCTTCCGGGCCGACCTCTGGATGTCCTATTACCTCTGAGTCCAGGACCGGAGGCATCGAGCCCATGAACCGACAACCCCCAGCCCCGATGTTCGCCGAAATGGTGAGCTGGCTCCATTGGGCCGCGCTCATTCTCGCAATCACTTCCGCGCCGCTGACTGCCCAGGTTCCGGCCCGGGAGCTCACCGGTCTTCAAGCCCTCGAAGGTGCGAGCCCGGGGGACACCGTGTGGGTCACCCCCCGAAGCAGGTTCGACGCCAATTTTGTTCAACGGTTTTTTTTGGGTGACGGGTACCGAGACCTGTGGGCCATGCCCGTCCAGGTGCCGATCTTGGATTTGGAGAAGTTTGCCGGAGGTCTCACGCCGACTCGACGGGGCGGTGGCCTTCAGACGCCTTCCATCCGCCTTCAGAGCGTGGAGGGTCCGGTTTTTACCTTCCGGTCCCTGGACAAGGACGCGGCCAGGGCATTGGATCCCGAGCTGAGGGAGAGCCTGGCCGCAAAGTTCGCACAGGACTTCGTCTCCGCCGTCCTGCCCCAGGGCGCCCTGATCTTGGACCGGCTTCAAGAGGCCGCAGGAGTTCTCCACGCCACACCCCAATTGGTCCTCATGCCCGATGATCCCCGCTTGGCGGAATTCAGGGAGGATTTTGCCGGCGTTCTGGGTTGGATCGAGATCCGGGCCGACGAGGGCCCGGATGGGGAGCCGGGCTTCGCCGGGGCGGATGACGTCAAGGGGTCCGCGGGCTTCATGGAAGCACTGGAAGAGAGTCCAAGGAACCGGGTGAACAGCCGTGCCTACCTGAAAGCCCGACTTCTGGACGGCCTGGTCGGAGACTGGGACCGTCACCCGGATCAATGGCGTTGGGCGGGATTCCCGGAAGGTGGGGGAATCCGGTACGAACCCGTCCCCCGGGATCGCGACTGGGCTCTCACGAAACTGGACGGCTTCAAGATGCAGGTGTCCAAGCCTGTCTGGCCTTTCTACGTAGGATTCGACTACGAGTACCCCCGCGCTTTCCGCCTCACCTGGAATGGTCGGGTCCTGGACCGGCTGATCTTCCCGGACCTGGTGTGGGAGGATTGGGAGGCGGTGGCAAGGGAGCTCATGGAAAGTTTCCCAGACCCTGTCATCGAGGAGGCTGTGCTCAGGCTCCCTCCACCACATTTCGAAGCAGTGGGTCTGGAGATTACTGGGGCCTTGAAGAACCGGCGGGACAAACTCATGGAGTACGCCCGGGAGTACTATCTCCTCCAGGCGGAAGCCGTGGATATCCACGCCACCGACGAGGAGGAGTTGGTGGTGTTCGACCGCCTGCCAAACAACGAGCTGCGAGTGACCGTCTATCAGGCGGGGCCCGAGGGAGAGGGAGAGGAACCATACTACGAGAGAGTCTTCTCCGGAGAGGAGACTGACGAAGTCCGGGTGTACCTCCACGGTGGCGATGACGAAGCCCGGATTCAGGGGCTGGATGAGGGCGGTATCCTTCTCACCGTGGCTGGAGGAGGAGGAGACGACATCTTGGCCGTGGCGGGAGGTGGAAAGGGGAAACGAGTTCGGTTTTTTGACGATCGGGGTAACAACCGGTTCGAGCCCGGGCCGTCTACAAAAATCGATGAAAACTCTTATTCCGACCCTCACGACCGGGACGAGGATCCACATTGGGCAGGGACCCGGGACTGGGGCGCCAGTAAGCAAGTCCTCCCCCACCTTCTGTTCCGCGGGGACGGGGGACTCCTCGTTGGCGCCTCCCTGACCCGGATCGGATACGGCTTCAGGCACTACCCATACCGGACCCGGTCTAGACTCACACTCGGGTTCGGAACCGGGACCAAAAAGGCTCATGTCGCGGCCGATACAGAGTTCCCCATCCACCAACAATCCATCCTGGGGCACCTCCGGGGGGTGGCGACCGGGGCATACGTCCACCGCTTCTACGGCTTCGGAAACGAGACCCCAGGGGACGAGGACCTTGATGTATACCGGGCATTCGCTCAGGAGTACCGCTTCGGCGCTTCGGCGATTTTCAGGATGTCCCCGGGCCTCGACATCGAGGCAGGGGCCGAGTACGCCTTCTTCGATCCCGACGAAAACGCAGGGACGCTCCTCGCTCAGGAGGTCCCCTATGGTTTTGAGGGTTTCAACTCGGTCTCCCTCAACGGTACCCTCCGTTGGGATGGACGTGACGACACGGCCTGGCCTACGAAAGGTACATCGCTGGAGTTCTCAGGCCGGTTCTTCCCAGAGCTCGGAGATGTCGTGAGCCGTTTCGGGAATGTGAAAGCCGTAGCAACCGGCTTCATGACCGCTCGGAACTTTCCTCTCCGACCTACGCTGGCCCTCAGGGCCGGGGGGGAGAAGATCTGGGGAGATTTCCCCTACCAAGAAGCGGCGGTCCTGGGGGGATCGGGGGATATCAGAGGCTTCCCTGAGGAGCGGTTCAGTGGGGACGCCTCTCTTTTCTTCAGCTCGGAACTCCGCTTTCATATCGGGAGCCTTCCGAAACTCCTACCCGGGTCCTGGGGGGCCATGGCATCCGCCGAGACCGGTCGAGTGTGGGTCTACGGTGAGGACTCAGACCGGTGGCATGGGACCTACGGCGGAGGTCTCTGGGTTTCCATCATCGACAACTTCACCCTGACCCTGTCCGCGGCCCGGAGCCGCAAAGGTACACGATTCCTCTACGGCGGCAGCGGATTTCATTTCTGACGAAGCAGAGTCGTCGGAAGAAAACCGGGCCCCCCTTCCCTCCTGTAGCCCCAATGACCCTCCCTACCGGGTCGTGAAGGTGATGGGTAGGGAGATCCAGACGGGGACCCTCTTGTCCCGGTTCAGAGCCGGCGTGAACTCGATCATCCGGGCCACCTCCAGGGCTGCTTCGTCCAGTGCATGATGGCCCGAGGTCTTGTCGACAGCGGTTCGAATGACGACCCCGTCCTGTTCCAAAACCCAGCCCAGGAGCAAGCGACAGGGTCGCAACGGGTTAGGTAAGCTGCCGTCGTGTCGTTCTCGGCCGACGTGGCACATGTGCGCCAGCAGGCTGATCGAGGGACATGGATACGCCCCTACAAATGATCCTCATGATGTTCGCTGGATGGGGGTTTCGCCACCCACAGGTAGACGAATCGGCCTCTTTCCCGTCCCTGGGTCCTTTTGGAAGTCGGCGAGCGCGACTCCGGGCCCGGGTGAACTCCCTTCAGGGGAGCATCAGTCTGCCCCTGGGGAAAAATCATCGAGCCACTCTTTGGCACGGGTCACAGTCGCTTCCAAACGGTCTGCATCCCATGGGTTCTCACCGATGGAAATGTCTCTCCGGAACACTCCTCGGTCCGCCTCCATCTGATAGACGAAGTTGGCCAGCAGATAGACTTTCCGGTACGTGGAAGCATCGTCGAGATGCTCCCTCTCGAGCAGCAGGTCGCACAATCGTGCTAGGCTTTGGAGCTCCTCCTGGTTCCAGATGAACGGCGTGTCCAGGGTAAGCAGGGCTGCTTCAGTGTCGCCCAGAGTGAGGGCCTGGTCGGCCTGGCCTATCAGCCGTCTCAGCTTGCTGCCGCATGGTTCGATTTCCGGTCGTTCGCACCCATCAGCAGCCGACCCGCGCGTCAAGGAGAGCAGTGTATTCGCGTCAGTGCAGGATTCTTCACATTTGGCCAGACGCTCAAAACAGAGCCGGGCGCCGGGAAGATCGTTGCGAAAATAGCGGTCGAGGCCGCTTAGATGATAGAAGTGAGCCAGGCTTGCAGGGTCCAACGCCCTCTCGTCGCAAGCTTTCAGATGAGGCTCGATATTCTGCCATCCATGCTCCCAAAGATGTTCTGAAGCCCGCAGAAGCTGCAGCTCAGCCGCGATAGGAGAGGGATCGTCTATCATTGCTATGTACTTCTCCAAGAGCCTCCCCCTCTCCTCACCGATGAGTTTGCTGATCGCGTGGGCCATCGCCAATAATTCTTCGTGATCTGATTCGTTGTCGTGAGCATGTCTTTCAATCTCTTTGATCAGGGTCTCTTCGCTCATCGGTCGGAGACGAGCGAACAGCGCCAATGCCGATGCGTTCGAAACACCCGAAGGCCATTGACAGCCGAGGAACCTGTCTTCCGCCATATGAATGCGGTGTGTGCTTTCTCTCCATCGGCTCACCGCCGGGGCATCCGAGTCGAGTCTCACGAAGACCGCACCCTCGTCGGTGGTGGCGAGAGCCAGGACGTGTCTGCTTTGAATATCGCGCACAAGGTGAACCGAAACGGGAACCTCCAGCTCATAGAGGAGCTCAAATGCTCCGTTGGTCGCCCTGAAAGCCAGGAGCCTTTGTCGAATGCCATCCATGGCGCACAATACGAATACGAGGCCCAGCTCGGTGGAAGTCGCCACTTCGTGGATGCGCTCGAAATTCGAATCGGGAATACGATAGGAGGCACCGGGGTGTCCACCCAAGTCGGTGGCCTGGAGGGTCAAGGTACCCCATTCCCGATCATCATAGGAATTGGCCAGAAAGACGAGCTGCTCTCCGTCCGGATGTACCTGAACAGCGTACAATCCAGCCATTCCCCTGACGCTGAATTTTGTGTCCTGGGAACCCCTCTCATCCCACAGGCAGCACTCCCATTCTTCTTTGAACGTTGCCATCCGTGGAGGGGTCAGAGGGAGATAGGTGACATCCCAGCCCTGCTCACCCAGCTCCTTGACATCCCGCGCAGTCTGTCTGTTGATCACCCGAACGCCCTCTCGAAGACCGGCGTCCTTCTTGGAATGGAAGAGCCAGAGACGATCGCTTCGGGGTTTGGCAAACACCTCATCCATGGTCTC
This sequence comes from Gemmatimonadota bacterium, assembly GCA_030618065.1. GTDB lineage: Bacteria > Gemmatimonadota > Gemmatimonadetes > Longimicrobiales > Gaopeijiaceae > JABDNZ01. Next base: position 4,092 of record JAUXEE010000022.1, on the reverse strand, counting down.
CCCACGCATGACCCAGCGCCTGATATCGGTCCGGCTTCGCACCCGCCATGGGACGACGTCGAATTCCACCACGGCCTCGGTGTCAACAAGGGAAATTACTTCGCCATCATAGGAGGATGCGGCAAAACGAGTCATTGGTTGCTCGGTCCTCGCCAGCGCGGTGGCGGTGGCGCGGGAGGTTTCCACATCCACTTCTCGACAGAAGATCCACCTGCCCCTGGCCCAGCACTCTACCGCGGTGTCGCCATCAGGACTGATCCACAATCTTGGCTGCTCGCCCCGGGAATGGTCGTCCAGTGACATTACGCCGGTTTCCTGGGCGGCTCGTCCAGTCAGGCGCCATAATTTCCACTTTCGTTGAATATGGCTTTCGACCTCGAGTTGTTTGGATTGCCAACGTCCCGGCTCTGTTGTCTGCGCGTCGCCTCCGAGCACCTCCACCAACCTGCGCGCCTTCAAGAAATCGCCGGTTCGACATGCGGTATCCAACTCCTCGAGAAGGCGGATTTGAGCCATCCCCCGTTGCAGTAGGCCGCTCAATTGCTCGAACCTCATCCGTCTTTCATCGGACATCTCTTCGTGCTTGAGCTTCTCCTGATGGATCAACGCCTGCTCGAACTGTTGCTTTTCGACTGCCGCTTCGAAGGCGGAAAAGGCCTCATCTATGGCGCGTCGGTGTTCCAGCTTGGCCCGCTTCTTCTCGGCATCTACGATATGGGAATATTCCTGCAACGATTCGAGAAAGAAGGAGAATGGCGCCACGCGTTTCGAGGCCCGTCTTAGCTCACCAGCTTCTGCCATATCGGTTGCCTCGGCCAGGGCGATCACAGCATTCGCCAGGTTGGACCGATGTCTCTTTCCACCATGCACCTTCGAGAGCTGATCGATCCACGACAATATGGGCATCGACTTCTGTTCTCTGACCCGCTCTCGCAGATGGACTTCGAGCTCGAGAAATACTGTCAGTCCCTTTGGGAGGTTGCCCAGGGAAAGCACCTCGACAGTACGATCAACCCGAGCGGTGTCTTTTCTCGCTTTCAGAGAAGCCTGTGCGGCGGCGATCTTGGGCAGAACTTTCTCTTTTTCACCGCCGAGATCGATCGCTTTTCTGAAATGGGCCGAGGCAGAAAAATCATCGCCCTTTGCTCGCGCCTTTTCGGCGAGCTGCATCTCCTGCTCGAGCAGAGCTGCCCTGTTGTGTGCTTCCACTTTCGTCAGAATCCGCTTGGCCGTCGAACTGTCCGGCCAGCGTTCCAGCAATTCCATGGCGCCAGCTTCAGCCTCGCCGTAGAGCCCCTGCCCGATCAGAGTCTGAAGTGCCAGCTCCAGCGGTCTTCGTTCAGCGGCACGACCTTGGTCGATCGCTTCGGCTCGTGGAAGATACCGCATGTCGTTGGGGGCCTCCTTTCGCGCGGTTTCCACGGCCCCAAGTGCGTCCTCCCAACGCCCCGCCTTGATGGCATCATCTGCAATCGAGAGCCACACTTCGCTGAGTCTCTCGTCACGGACTCCACGGGCCAGCGTGCTGGCCTCATGGAAACGCTGTGCCCGGGCGGCGGCAACGGCCCCGAGGACTCGCACCTTGTCTGTGAGGGGAAACCGAGCGCCGCTGATCAGAGCCAGACCCTTTTCGTATGCCCCCAGGTGCTCAACGAAGAATTCCAGCAGTCGAGACGCCACACCGGCATTGCCTGGTTCCAGGGAGTAGGCTTCCTCGAAGCATGTCTCCGCCTCTTGATAATCGAAAGCCTCGAGGGCTTCTTGCCCGAGTCTGATCAGTGTCTCCACGGTCAGCGGACCTCGATCAGTCTCGTCGCTGCGCTGAACCGAGGACTTATCGTGGGAAGAGGTCTGAATGTCGGTGTGCTCTTCCTGCGTCACGTCGACCAAGTTCGCCTCATCGATTTGCCATTGGACCCAGCTTCGTGCGTCGGGCTCGAGATCGGCGACGATGGCATGGCAGGCATCCGCACCGGACGGCCGGTGAACGAGCAACACCACACTCTCGGTCTGACCAGGACGGACTTCGACCTCTTCTCTGAACTTGTCAACGAATAGGCTTTGCAGGCGTGATTTGAGGTCGTAACGTCGCCCCAACTCATCGGCGGTGTCCGAGTCCCCGGTCGGGTTGATTCGGTGAATGACCTCCGCCAGTTGTATCGCGGTTGGCTGGACACCGCCAGACAGAACCTTTTCGACGTTGAGCGGGCGCCCTTTATTCGCCTTCTTCTTCCGTTTGCCTCGTGCCACTCTTTCTTGCCCTCGCCGTGGAATGCCCGATTCGGATGCCACCAATCCGAAATATGCTTGATCCGGTCAAAACGTAGAACGGATTGTGGGTCGCGAAAACCCCGTCTACCGCAAGATTACTGGCCTTTCCACGATTCAGTGCGCCTCCAGCACACGATCTGCAAACGAATCCTCATGGGCCGCTCTGCTGGCCAGGGTGTACGAGATCCGGACCAGCGTTTCAGCTGAAACGCTCGGCAACGAGAACATGGTGCGGGCCTACAAGTGAGGTTCCCCCGACTATGCTGATCTCCGCATAGTCGGGGTAGGCCCAACGTCTCCCAGCGGAAGCGACCACCAATAGGGCGTTGTTTGGCCTTGGCCTATCCTTCGCCTATCCTTCGAGATGAAGACTCTGCCCATGATCGCCCGAGCTTTGATCCTTTTTGCCGCGATGGCCGTTGTGGCCGGGCCGGCTCATGCCCAGTCAGAACCTTTCAAGGTCTACGACACTCGGCCCGTGATCACCGAGGGTCCCTACCTGATTGCATCCGGCGAAAGGACGGCGACTATCGTTTGGTTCACCGACACGCCCAGCCATGCGAAGGTCCGCTATGGACCGGGCAACGATTTGTCGGCAGAGGCCGAACCGCAGGTCGATGGACTCGTTCCAGTAGGCACCCGTCATGTGGTTCATCTCGAAGACCTGGCGCCGGGCACCACCTACTCCTACGAGGTTGTCGCGACCCGTGTCGTGAAGCTCAACGCGTACTGGCCTGATAAGGGTTTGGATGTTCGAAGCGGACCGCATCACTTCACCACCTTCGACCGCGAGAGCCCCTCCGTGTCCTTCAGCATCGTTACCGACACGCATGAGGATACGGGGAGGATCAACGATCTGAACCAGGCCATCGATTGGGAATCGACGGAGTTTCTGGTTCACGGGGGCGACGCCTTCCATTGGATCGACACCGAGGAGCACCTGTTTCGGGCTTGGCTCCGTCCCACCACGGCCGCGCTGGCACACTCCAAGTCCCTCTTCTTTGTTCGCGGTAACCACGAACTGCGGGGCCCCTTCGCCAGGCGGCTCCTGGACTACGTCCCGACGCCGGAAGGGCGGTTCTACTATGCCCGAGATGCCGGCCCTGTGCATCTCATCGTCCTCGATACCGGGGAGGACAAACCGGACGACACCAACGTGTACGCCGAGTTGAACCTGACCGGACCGTACCGGGCCGAAGAGCTCGCTTGGTTCCAAGACCACGTGAAGACGGAACCACGGGTTTCCGAGGCTCCGTTCCGCGTCATCCTGATGCACGATCCGCAGTGGGGCTGGCTGGCCGACGGACCGGGCGCTTGGATCGAGACGGCCAACGAGGCCGGAGTGGACCTGGTGATCTCAGGGCATCGGCACCGCTTCGCGTACACGCCGCCTGGGCCCGACGTCGACCACTCCTATCACCTGCTCGTGATTGGGCAGGACCAGGTCGGGAAGGTGGATGCTACTGCTGATGAACTCAGGGTGGTCGTGACCGACTTGGACGGGAAGGTGGTGCATACCCTGGTGATTCCGCGAGGATAGAACCCCCTCGATTTCCGAAACTTTAGCCGGCATCACCTACGATCAGAAAACTTCCGACGTAGCAGCATCGTGTTCTGACTCGTAACGCCTCTGTCTTCCCCTCCTACCCCGGGGAAGATCCCGCAACCTGGCCAGCTCTGCCTCATACTCGGCCCAGAGCCGAGCGGCGGAGATTCCCCCTGTGTCGTGAATCCCCCGGAGGATCACCAGCGTGCTGACCTTGAACCGCCGCGCCAGCCTTTGGATCTCACCTCCAAACTCACTGTCGGCTTCATACTCGG